>VDHG01000029.1 GCA_006228005.1 Testudinibacter crocodili | reverse complement strand
TTGAGCTATAGACCCTAGTATCAAAGCAAAAGCTGACACTTATGCCTAGCAAGAAATCAAAATAATAGACGCATAGTCTAGCTTAATTTTTGACTGCTTGACAACAGAAACCGCACTTTTATCCGATGTTCTTCTTAGCGAAGCGGCCAATTAAGGTTGTCAGAGCAGTTTTCTGGATATTTTGACGCTATAGTCAGCCATTCAACTTTATATTATACTGACGCAGTTTTGTTTAACGCATTTTCTCTGTACCGTTTTACAGGAAGGCTGATTATTAAAATCTTATCACGAGTTTCAAACACCCATCTACTACGTTGTGACGAATGCGATGCGCTGGTCAATGTTCCACGCTTGCACTCACGGCAGGTTGCCTGCTGCCCGCAATGTAACGCCGAGCTGCGCTCCGGCAGCCGTTGGAGTCTGAAACGTTGTGCGATTATTGCGATCTCAATCCTGATTTTAATGCCGTTTGCTTTCACTTTTCCTTTGCTCAGTATTGATTTGCTTGGGGTACCGGTGCACGCCTCAGTCTGGGGTGGTGCTTGGAAAATTGCCACCAACAATGATATTTACACGGGGTTTATGGTATTGCTGTGCGCCATCATCATGCCGTTATGTTTCGCCACATTGGTGCTGTTTTTATGGATTGCTAAGCATTTCAACCACCGTCCGCGCAACCTGTTATTAATGCTGGGTTATATCAAACCTTGGGTAATGTTGGATGTCTATCTGGTCAGCCTCGGCGTTGCGGCGTTTAAAGTGCGTGAATATGCCACTTTAACTATCGATATCTATTTTTTGGCGTTTGTGTTTACCGCACTTTTAACCACATTGCTATTTATCAAAATCAATCCGTTGGCACTTTGGAATGAATTTTATCCGCAGTTTGCCTATCCTACGGCAAATACACACAACAAAAATCATGAATTATGTCACTGCCATGCCTGCAATTACACCTTTGCTGCACAACAGCGCACCCTTGACAGTCAGGGACGCCACTATTGCCCACGCTGCGAATCCTTATTAGATATTAATGACAACACTAAACTGCAACGCACTTGGGCAGCGTTGATCGCCGGGATCATCATGCTGATTCCTGCCAATCTGTTGCCGATTTCATATATCTATTTAAACGGCGTTGCCAGCGGTGATACCCTGATTTCCGGTGTGATTTCTTTTATCGGTATGGGCAGCTATTTTGTCGCCTTTGTGGTTTTCATCGCCAGTATTTTCGTGCCGCTAAGCAAAATCATCGCCATGATTTACCTGTTGATCAGTGTACACCGCCGAAAAGCCGGCAATATCGAGAGAAAAATGAAGCTGTTGCATCTGGTGCATTTTGTTGGACGCTGGTCTATGCTCGACTTATTCGTACTCTCGTTGATGATGTCGCTGGTGACGCGTGGACAGATTATTACCTTTTCCGTCGGCCCGGCTGCCTTTTATTTTGGTGCCGCCGTCTTTTTGACCATGATTGCCGCCGAGCAATTTGATAGCCGTTTACTTTGGAAGCTCTATGACAAAAAACCAAACTCCCCCTCATGATCCAGCGCCGCAAACGATGCCAACGCCAAAAGTGCAAAATGCGACGGTGCGCCGCTTAAAAAGCATTTCGCCGTTTTGGCTGTTGCCGATTGTCGCGCTGATTATCGGATTGGCACTGTTTGCACGTATTTTAGACGAACAAGGCGAAAGCATTACCATTTATTTCTCCAACGGCGCCGGTATTACTGCCGACAAAACCCCGATTCGCTATCAGGGTTTACAGATCGGCGTGGTCAAAAAAGTCAAGTTCACCGAAGATCTAAAACGAATTATGGTAACTGCCAGTATCAATCCGGAAGCCAAAACAGTATTACGGGAACACACTAAATTCTGGTTAGTACGCCCTAGCGCCTCCCTTGCCGGTATTTCTGGCTTAGATGCGTTGGTTTCCGGAAACTATATCACGCTAGCGCCCGGTGGTGGCGATAGTGCCGATGAATTTATCGCAGAATCCGAAGGGCCAATGGCGCAAATGGACGAAGGCGATATTTTGATTCACCTGTTAGCCGACAATCTAGGCTCAATTTCTGCCGGAGCTTCTGTTAATTACCGCAAAATTCCGGTCGGCAGTATCTCTGATTACCGCTTTTTAGAAGATCAGAAAAAAGTTCAAATCGATGTAGTGATTAACAAATCCTACAGCCATTTGGTTAAAAAAGATTCTCGCTTCTGGAACAGCAGCGGCTTACAAACCGACATCAGCTTGAGTGGGATTTCGGTTGATATGGACAGTATCACCTCGTTGGTAATCGGCGGGGTTTCGTTTGACTCGCCTGAAAACAGCCCAAGTGCGGTCAACGGCGAAAGCTATACCCTGTACCAAGATGAAAAATCCGCCCAACGCGGTATTGAAGTTGATATCACCTTGCCGAACATTCGCGGCTTAAAAATTAACAGTACACCGCTTTACTATCAAAACTTTAAAATTGGTACCCTTGCTGCATTGGACGCTCAAGCCGAAAACAAAGATAACAGCGTGCATGGCAAATTATTGGTTGATGAAAATATTGGTAATCTGCTACGTAGTGACAGTCAAATTGTCATAAACGAAAACAGTCTGAATGCCGATAATTTGAATAATTTGGAAAAATTACTTGCCGGCCCCTATTTCACGCTGATCGCCGGCAGCGATGGAAACAGCACGCCTAAAACGGATTTTACTGTACTGACCCAGTCGGAATTACTGCTCAGCTTACCAAAAACCCTGATCATCAAACTGACTGCACCGGAAACCTACAATGTGAATGTCGGACAAGGGGTTTTGTATAACGGTATTCGGATTGGCGAAATTGCCCAGCGCACAGTATCAATTGAAGGGGTTGAATTTAAAATTGCCATCGCCGAAGAGTATCGTGATCTGATCTATGCTGATACCAAATTTATTGCCGCGTCCAATTTAAATGTCAACATCGGTGTGGACGGGATTCAATTTGAAGCGGCGGCACCAGAAAAATGGCTGCAAGGCGGTATTCGGATTCTGGCAAACAAACACGGCAAAGGCGAAGCGCTGACGCAATATCCGCTGTATAAAGACCTCAGCAGCGCCGAATCCGGGATCACCGGCGATAACCTACAGCCTGCTATCACGCTGCATTCTGCGGTGTTGCCCGGCATCGAAAACGGTTCTCTAGTGCTGTATAAACAATTTCCGGTCGGGCAGATTATTTCGGTACAGCCTACCGATAAAGACTTTAAAATTGAGGTATTTATCAACAGTCAATATCGTAATTTGTTGACTGATCGCAGCAAATTCTGGAGCGAAAGTGCGGCGCAGGTGGATATCAGTCCGAAAGGGGTAAATATTCAAGCCGCACCGATTATGCGAACCCTAAAAGGCGCTATCAGTTTTGAAAACTTTGGCGCTGCCAACAAAAATACCCGTCTGTACAGCAATGAAACCGCCGCCCGTTCAGTCGGTAACGAAATTACCCTGACTTCAAGCGATGCCAAAGATTTAAGCCATGGCATGCCAATTCGCTATATGGGGATTACCATTGGCGAGGTGGTTTCGATTGAAATTGATAAAAGTCAACAACGTATTGTCAGCAAAGCGTTGATTCAACCGAATTACTACGCCTTAATCAGTAAAAAAGGCAGCCGTTTTCAACTGATTTCACCACAAATTTCTGCTGGCGCCATCGCCAACCTCGACAGTTTGCTTCAACCTTATATTAATGTTGAGGTCGGCGGCGGCGAAATAAGCAAAACTTTCCGTTTAAATAAAGAGATCAGCAATGCCAGCAAATTTGCCAACGGCATTCCGCTGATTTTGGAAACTTCAAGTGCATTTAACTTGACGGAAGGTTCGCCGGTACAATATCGTGGCATTGAAGTTGGGCTGGTACAAAAAATGACGTTGGACGAATTGGGTGATCGGGTATTGGTGGATATTATCATCGGCAATAAATACAAACACTTGGTACGCCAAAACTCCGAATTCTGGATCACCTCCGGCTACAGTTTCGGCTTCGGCTTACAGGGCTTTGCCTTTGAAACTGGCAGTGTGCAGCAATTCCTAAAAGGTGGTATCTCATTTGGCACACCGTCCGGACAAGTGGTGCAGCCCGCCGCCAAAGCCAAACAACGCTTCTTACTGCAACAAAAGTTACCGGAAGATTCGAAATTCTGGAATCAAGGCGCTTATTAAGATATTAAAACCTGAGGTACTAACATTAAGTTAGTACCTTAGATTATTGACAAAGATATTTGATGAGGCAAAGTAGGGGCGGATTATATATCCGCCCGTTTGCGAAGTGCGGTATAAGCACTTAATCAATAAAGGAAAAATGCAAAGTGCGGTTCGGGCGGATATATAATCCGCCCCTACTTTTACAATATTAATCGTATATTTTAACCTTAGACTACGGCTAGACCGCCAACACGGCGATTTTAGCAATCACATCAACCGCACTTTGCATGCCTTGCACGCTTGCCAGTTCGTATTTGCTGTGGAAGTTGTAACCACCGGTGAATATATTCGGGCAGGCGATACCCATCACTGCCAATTTAGCGCCGTCTGTTCCACCACGAATCGGTTTCAACAGCGGTGTAATACCGCACTCTTGCATCGCCATTTTCGCCAATTCAAGCGACTGCGGAACTTTGCTGATCACCTCATACATATTTTTGTAACTGTCGCTGATTTCAACACGAAAACGCTGCTGCAAGCCGTATTTAGTGGTGAATTCACCTATCCATTGCTGAAATTGTTGTTTACGTAACTTAAATTGTGCGGCATCAAATTCTCGAATCAAATAGTGCATTCGCACTTGTTCAATATCGCCTTCAATTTTATCCAGATGGAAAAAGCCTTGCCGTTCCGCTGTTTTTTCCGGCACGTCATTTTTCGGTAAGTATTGATGGAAATCACAAGCCAACGCCAAAGCGTTAACCATTTTATCTTTAGCATCACCGGGATGTGCCGAATGCCCTTGAATCACAATATCCACTCCGGCGGCATTAAAATTCTCAATTTGCAGCTCTCCTGCTTCACCACCATCAATCGTGTATGCCCAATCACAAACAAAATCAGCTATCGGAAAAAAATCCATCCCCAAGCCAATCTCCTCGTCCGGCGTAAATGCCACTCGAATATTGGCGTGGGGTATTTTGCTCTCGATCAATTGCTCAAGTGCGGTCATGATTTCAGCAATGCCGGCTTTATTATCCGCCCCCAATAACGTATTGCCGTCAGTGACAATCAGAGAGTCACCAACCAATTGCTGCAAAAAAGGGTAATCAACCGGGCTGATATAATCATCACCTTTACCCAACGCAATATCACCACCGCGATACTCTTGAATCAGTTCCGCTTTGATATGCTTGCCACTCATCTGCGGCGATGTGTCCAGATGCGAAATAAAACCAATCGTTCTTTTACTGCCGCAATTCGATGGCAAAAGTGCGGTCACTACACAGTGACGACTGAGCTTTACCTCACTTAACCCCAGCAGCTCCAACTCCTCCACCAAGTGTTCCGCCAGCCGCAATTGCCCCATTGAACTGGGTGATTTTTGAGCCTCAGGTTTAGATTGGGTATCAAACGTAATATAGTTGAAAAAACGGTTTAGCAATTGTTCCCGTTGTTTTTCCCGCTGCTGTAATGCTTTGTGTTGTAATAAATGTGTCATAATTTCCCTCAGACCTGATAAATTATGCTTCCTTCTTGTTTTGCCATTGTATGTCCCTTTCACCGGTGACATTATGATCGATAACAATTTTCTTTCATTTTCTGCTTGAAAAGCATCGAAATTTAAAAAAATTGCGATAAAAACCCTATTCCGCTCAAGGAAAACTTGAGTTTCTGCCTACAGAAAGGTATGTTATGGCGGTTATTTTATTGAAGAGGTCACAATTGATGAAAATTATCTTATTAGGCGCACCTGGCGCTGGCAAGGGCACACAAGCGCAATTTATTATGAATAAATACCATATTCCGCAAATCTCTACCGGCGACATGCTGCGTGCAGCAATTAAAACCGGCAGTGAATTAGGCAAACAAGCCAAACAGCTGATGGATGCCGGAAAACTGGTCCCGGACGATCTGATTATTGCTTTAGTCAAAGAGCGAGTGGCGCAAGACGACGCCAAAAACGGCTTCTTGCTGGACGGCTTCCCACGCACCATTCCACAAGCTGACGCCTTGAAAGATGCCAAAATCGACATTGATTTTGTCTTGGAATTCGATGTGCCTGACCAAGTGATTGTCGAACGCATGAGCGGTCGTCGCGTACACCCTGCTTCAGGACGAGTTTATCACGTGGTTTACAACCCACCAAAAATTGACGGCAAAGACGATATCAGCGGCGAAGACCTGATTATCCGCGCCGACGACAAACCGGAAACCGTATTAGATCGGCTGAATATTTACCACAACACCACCAAACCACTGGTCGATTACTACCAAGCAGAAGCCAAGTGCGGTCACACCCAATATTTCCGTTTAGACGGCACTCAACCTGTTGAAGCGGTGAGTGAAAAATTGGCTGGGATTTTGGGCTAACCCCGACTTTCTAAGACATACAAAACGGCTTTAAACACAATTTAAAGCCGTTTTCATCAACTTATTTGCCATCATTTAAATCAGACCAATAAACTCAGTGCCTGTTTGACGATATGATCAGCGCTTAATTCATATTCCTGCATCAAGAAATCTTGAGTGCCGACTTGTCCGTAACGACCTTTGACTCCGACTCTACGCAACGGAACCGGGCAGTGTTCGGACAAAACTTCGGCAACTGCTGAACCGAGACCGTTATAAATACTGTGGTTTTCACACGTCACGATTCTTCCGGTTTGCTGTGCTTGTTCAATGATGCAGGCTTGATCTATTGGTTTTAACGTGAACATATCGACCACCGTTGCGGCGATCCCTTGCTGTGCCAAGCGCTCCGCTGCGGTTAGCGCTTCGGCGACCATAATACCGTTGGCAATCAAGGTAATATCTTTCCCTTTACGCAATATTTTGGCTTTGCCGATGCTGAACTCTTCGTCTTCAGCATAAATTTTTACTGCTTGTTTGCGAATAGTTCTAACCCAATAAAACCCTTTCAGATCAACCAATTGCCGCACAATATTTTGCATCATGCTGCCGTCGGTGATCTCCAGCACTGTCGCTTTTGCCAGCCCGCGCACAATCCCCATATCCTCAAAAGACATATGCGTGCCACCATTATGTACCGCAGAAATGCCTGCATCAGAAGCGATCACTTTGACATTATTCTCTTGATAATCCAATGACATAAAAAGCTGATCAAAGCAGCGACGGCTGGCAAATGCCGTGAAGGTATGAAAGAACGGAATATGCCCCGCCAAGGATAGACCTGCCGCCATGCCAACCACATTGGCTTCCATAATACCGCAGTTAATCACTTGATTAGGCAATATTTTTTGCACCTGATCCATTCCCATTGAACTCATCAGATCCGCTTCCAACTCAATCACCAGAGGATTTGCAAGCATTTGTTGTTTCAAGGTTTCGGCATAAATTTTACGCATTTCCAACCTATCATATTGTCTTTCAATCGACATATTTTGCCTCCAATTGCTGAATCGCCTGTTCAATTGCTTGTTTGTTTTCTGCGCTCAGCCGCATATGGTGAGAATTCGCCAAATTTTCAATATATGGCACACCTTGCCCTTTTTTGCTGTCGAGAATAATCAGCAGCGGTTTGCTGCTCGGCTGCGGTAATGCAAGTGCGGTGCTTAACGATAATATGCGGTACAATTCTGCGATATCATCACCTTTGATGGTGACCACATCAAAGCCGAACGCCATAAATTTTTGTTCCAGATTTTGAGGATCGATAATTGAAGTTAATGCACCGTCGAGCTGTAACTTATTGTAATCAATAAAAGTATAGAGGTTATTCAATTTATGGTGAGCAATAAATTGAAAAGCTTCCCAACATTGCCCTTCGTTTAACTCCCCGTCACCTAAAATGCAAAAAGTGCGGTTCGGCAAACCTCGCAATTGATGCGAAAGCGCAATGCCGGCGGCAATTGAAATGCCTTGTCCCAACGAGCCGGTTGTCGCATCCACACCTTTAGTCAGCAGCCTATCCGGGTGGCTGGGCAGATGAGTTCCGTTTTGGTTAACGGTCATCAATTCCGCCAGCGGAAAATAACCTTTTAAAGCTAATGTGGCATACAATGCTGGTCCGCCGTGTCCTTTCGACAGCACAAAATAATCACGTTCTACCCAATCCGGCTGTTGCGGATCAATTTTCATGATTCCGCCATACAGCACCGCTAAGATTTCAACAATTGATAAACTGCCGCCAAAATGCCCAAATCCCAGATTTACCAACGATTTTAATAACTGAATTCGGATGTCGTTGGCAAAATGCTGTAATTGATCTATCGCTATCATGATTCATCATCCTTATTAGATGGCGCTTTTTTGGCGACATAGTTATAGACCACCAACAAGCTGAAAATAGCGACAATGGCCACCGTAATCATGTCTTTCGACATATATTGCACCATGTTACCCAGTACAATCCCGACGCCACCAAAATCCGAATCAGAGAATGTTGTGTTGGCAAAGCCCAATGATCCCAATACCGGCAGCAGGAAAACCGGCAGGAAGGTAATCAGCACTCCATGGGCAAATCCGCCAATAATCGCCCCACGCCGCCCGCCAGTCGCATTACCAAACACCCCTGCGGTTGCGCCACAGAAAAAGTGCGGTACTACACCGGGCAAAATCAACACCCAATTCAACATCCCCAAGACTGCCAAACTGGCAATACCGCCGATGAAACTGGCTAAGAAACCAATCAGTACTGCATTCGGTGCATAAGGGAAAACAATCGGGCAATCCAATGCCGGGCGCGCATCCGGCACCAATTTTTCAGAAAATCCGGTAAATGCCGGCACAATTTCGGCTAGAATCAAACGCACGCCTTGCAGAATGATAAAGACCCCTGCGGCAAAGGTAATCGCTTGAATAATGGCATAAACCAGATAGTTTTGTCCGCCACTCAAGGTTGATTCAATATATTCACCGCCGGATGCCAGTGCGAGGATTAAATAGATCACCATCATAGTTAAAGAGATTGAAATTGAACTATCACGCAAGAAACTCAAGTTTTTCGGTAAATCCATCTCTTCCGTTGATTTGGATCCTTTGCCAACCGCACTACCAACCGCACCAGCCAACACATAACCCAGTGTACCGAAATGCCCGAATGCCACGTCATTGCTGCCGGTAATCCGTTTCATATATCGATGCGCAATCGCTGGGAAAAACGCCATTACCATGCCGAGTATCAATGAGCCGACAAAAACCAGTTGGAAGCCTTCAAAGCCTGCCACGGTTAAAATAATTCCGATCATACACGCCATATAAAACGTATGATGTCCGGTCAAGAAAATGTATTTCAGGCGGGTAAAACGTGCCACGACGATATTGGCAACCATACCAAATGCCATAATCAGCGCGGTGGCTGTGCCGTATTTTTCAACTGCCATCGAAACAATAGCTTCATTATTCGGGATAATGCCTTGCACATTAAAAGCATATTCAAACATGCCGCCCAGTGGATTCAATGAGCCGACTAACACCCCGGCACCACCACCCAGCACCAAAAAGCCTAAAATCGTTTTAACTGTGCCTTTGACCACATCTGAAAACGGTTTTTTCTGCGCCAACAAACCGACTAATGCGATCAAACCAACCAACACTGCCGGCACTTTTAAAATATCTAAAATGAAAAAAAGCAAACCGTCCATCATCTTTTCTCCTAGCGATTGAAATAGGCAGCAAGTTTTTCTTCAAACTCTGCTACACTGACCAAGTTTTTCACGACCACGATTTTATCCGCTGAAATGCTACTGCTTTCGGCAATATCTTTTGCCATCACAAACAGATCGGCATCATTCGGCGTCACTGAAGCCAAATCGGTATGATCGACTTCGGCTTCGATGCCTAATTTTTTCAACGCTTTCTTGATGTTCATTTCCATCATAAAACTGCTGCCCAAGCCTGAACCACATACTGCTGTAATTTTCATTATTTTCTCCTTGATAAAAGAGGGATAACACCGGCAATCGCCTGCTGACAAATAGGGTTTTACGCAACACCCGACAATCTTGTATAAGATGTAGGCAGTCTAAACCATCAATGATAGCGCTATCAAACTAAAGATATGAAATCTGTGATAGCGCTAACATATTTTTCGATTTCCTATGCAAGCAACGTTAAAGCACATCAGTTTATGCGCGATTTTCAAATTTATGCGCTATAATTCAGGGATATATTTTGAGGAGTTACACTATGTCATCAAATTCCCATGCTCCCCGCACACGCAGAGCAACCGGGCGAGTCACACTTGCCGATGTCGCCAAACGGGTCGGCGTCGGACAAATGACGGTTTCCAGAGCACTACGCACCCCAGAATTGGTTTCCGACAGTTTAAGAGAAAAAATAGAAAGTGCGGTGCAACAGTTAGGCTATATTCCCAATGCCGCTGCGCGCGAACTGGCATCGGTTTCCAGCCGTAATATTGTGATTATCACCTCGTCAATTACATCAACTGAAAATACCCTGATCCTGTCGGCACTACAGAAAAAACTAAAGCCGCTTGATGTTCAGTTGGTTATCCTGCTTGCCGGTGAAAAAAAATGGCTGCCGGAGTTGATCAACCACTCACCACTTGCCATTGTATTGCTCAATTTAAAATGCCCGCCACAAGAAGCCGAATGGATTAAACAAAGTAGCGTGCTGACGGTGGAAATTGGCGCTAAGCAGCTATCACCGTTGGGAATTAATGTCGGGATCGACAGTAAACAGGCAATGCAAACCATGATCCACTATTTGGTAGAAAGGGGCTGCCAACAAATCGGGCTATTGTCTGCCAAACAAGATTCAGCGATTTTTCAACAATACTTAGAAAGCTGGCACACTACTTTGCTGGCTAAATATTTGGATCCGCACTTAATCCTGCATTGTGCCGAAGAGATCTCTTTTTCGGTTGGTGCCAAGCTGTTTAATGATGCGATGCTGATGTGGGGGCGAATTGATGCGTTGGTATTTCTGTCCGATGAACTGGCTTGTGGCGCACTGTGTGAAGCACAGCGCAAGCGAATCAACATTCCTTATGAAACCTTGATTGTCGGTTTGGGTGGGCTGGATGTCGGTTCAGTCTCCTATCCCAGATTAACCACCATCGATATTCCCTATGAACACATCGGCGAAACCGCAGGACAGCAATTAGTTGAATTATTGCAGCAAAACCGCACTGCTAGCGAAACACGTTTTATCCCGCTGCCGGTCAAACTACTGAAACGGGATAGTGCTTGAGTGAGGTCTTACGCCCAATATCGATTGATAAAAAAACGACAGACCTCGTAATATGATCACTGTACTGCTTTCAGCATTTCCTGATTCATGGCTTTCATCGACTGTAAGCCACCCATCACCAAATACCAGTTCACGGAATCCAAGAATACGATATTGCCGTCTTTATAAGCTTTTGAACCTTTGATTAACGCATTATCAAACACTTTTTCGGCATTACCGCTTTTATTGGTGATCGCCGCCGTACGGTCAACTACAAAAATGTAATCCGGATTTTTATCCAATACATACTCAAAGCTGACTTTCATGCCATGACGTGATTCCTTGATTTCAGTATCGGCTTGAGTGAAACCGTAGTCTTGAAAAATCATACCGTAGCGAGAATTGGGTCCGAACGTGCTGATATTGCTTTCATTCGCCAACAGTACCAATGCCGTTTTGCCTTTGGCTTTTGTTGCAATCGCGGCTAAATCTTGATCAATCGCCTGCAATTGCGCTGTCGCCTCGGCTTGTTTGCCAATAATTTCGGCGATATTGCGTACATTTTGTTGGAATGATGGATAAAAATCCAGATATTGAATATCACTGTAATAGATTGGGGAAATCTCTTTAAAACGATCCACCAACTGACTTTGGCGTGCAGAGATAATCGTCAATTCCGGTTCAACCGCACTTAGGCGTTCAAAATTTGGCTCCATCAAACCGCCGACATCAGCGTAGGCTTTGTCTTCATATTTTTTCAAATAGTCCGGCAGCGGTAACGATTTTGGTACTGCAACCACACTCTCACTGCCTAAGCTATCGAGAATATCCAATGCCGGAAAGTCAAAAATTGCGATACTTTTCGGATTTTGTGGCACATCCAATTCACCAATGGTGCTCGACAGCTTAATATCACTTGCCTGTGCAGTGCCGATGGTTAGGGTCGCCAGTAGGGAAACAGCTAAAGTACGCCAGGTGTTACGCATATTTACTCCTTGTTGAGAGGTTGGTTTTAACATTAATTTTTAAAGAAAACGGCAATTTTATTCTCATCAATGGTGTGAATCGGAATCTGCATGCCATAAATTTGCTGTAGTGCGGCGGTTTGCATAATCTGCCCGACCTCACCCTGCTGCACCAAGCAACCGTTTTTCAAGGCAACAATATAATCGGAATAGCATGAAGCAAAATTAATATCGTGGATCACAATCACCACAGTTTTGCCCAGTTCATCACACAACTTGCGTAAAACCTGCATAATCTGCACCGAGTGTTTCATATCCAGATTATTCAGCGGCTCGTCTAGTAGAATATAATCAGTGTCTTGCGCCAACGTCATCGCAATATAAGCACGCTGCCGTTGCCCCCCACTTAACTCGTTGATAAACACATGACGCATTTTTTGCAGATCCATGTAATCAAGTGAGCGTTCGATATAATCGCGATCGGTTTCGGTTAACCGCCCTTTGCTGTAGGGAAAACGCCCAAATGCGACCAAATCTTCCACCGTCAAGCGCAAATCCAAGTGGTTGCTCTGTTTTAAAATCGAGAGTCGCTTGGCAATTTCACCATTAGGAATTTGGCTAATTGACGAGCCGTCTAACCGCACTTCGCCACTGTCAGCCTGCAATAGGCGACTGATAATCGCCAACAATGTACTTTTTCCGGCACCGTTCGGACCAATAAACGAGGTGATTTTGCCCTTAGGAATCGTCAAGGAAATATCGTTCAAAATCGTTTTTTCCGCATATTTTTTACTGATATGCCTGATTTGTAAACTCATTGTTCACTCCGTTATTGATTGCGACGTAATAAAAGATAAATAAAATAGATGCCGCCGATAAAGTTGATAATAACACTCAGCGTGGTGCTGAAATTCAGCAGTTGCGACACCACAAACTGCCCGCCAATTAAGCTGATGACCGCTAATAAAATCGCGGCAGGCAGTAGTACTCGATAGCGGTGACTGTGAATAAACTCCAAGGTTAAATTCATCACCAGCAAGCCTAAAAAGGTAATCGGGCCGACAAGTGCGGTCGCAATTGAGGTTAAAATTGCCACCACAATCAGCAAGCGCTTGCTTAAACCACGGTAATCCACCCCCAGATTTATCGCCTGATCACGCCCGAGTACCAATACATCGAGTACATTCAAATAACGTACCGCATAGCCAATAACCACACACAACAATCCGGCTGCTAGCCAAAGAATCTCACTATTCACTTTATTGAAGCTGGCAAAACTGGCATCTTGCAAAATTTGAAACTCATTTGGATCGATCAACACTTCCATGAAGGTGGTCAAGCTCTGAAAAAACGTGCCAAAAATAATCCCGACCAGCAATAGAAAAAATAAGTTTGCTTGCTCACGCTTAAATAAAAAATAGTAAAACAGCAGCGAGAACAAGGTCATGATGCCGCCGGAAAGCAGAAAATTGAGCTGCGGATCCATTTGAGTCAGCGCATCGGCGCCAAATAGAAAAATAATGGTTAATTGAATTGACACATACAGCCAATCCAGCCCCAGAATACTCGGGGTTAAGATACGGTTATTCACCAACGCTTGAAAAATCATGGTCGAAAAGGCAATTGCAATGGCAGTCAGCCCAATCGCACTCAAGGAAATCAAACGATAATTCAGCGCATATTGCCAGCGCTTCGGCAGACCGTAAGCCAGATACAACGCCACCACCAGCAAACTGCCAAGCAACAATAGGCACATCTTGGTGCGATTAGATAATATTGGCTTAAACATGGCGGAACCGCTTAAACAACAGCAGCAGGAAAATGCCACTGCCGATCACCCCCACCACTAAACTGATGGCAATTTCATACGGGTAAATCAGCAGCCGCCCAAGAATATCGCACGCCAACACAAACAGTGCGCCCAAAAGTGCGGTATGCGACAAAATATTTTTCAGATTATCACCCAGATACAGGGTCACGATATTCGGCACAATCAAACCCAAAAACGGAATCACGCCGACAGAAACAATCACCACCGAGGTCACCACCGCTACGATTGCCAAACCGAGATATTGAATTCGCTTAAAATTCACCCCTAAATTAAGCGCAAAAGATTCTCCCATACCGACAATCGCAAAACGGTTGGCAAACAGATACACCAACAGCAGCGCCGGCACACTGAGATATAACATTTCATAACGCCCGCTCATCACCAGTGAAAAGTCACCTTGCAACCAACCGGCAATATTTTGCAGCAAGTCCTCTTTCATCGCCAAAAAGATGGTGACCGAACTGATAATATTGCCAAACATAATCCCGACCAACGGCACGAAAATCACGTCTTTAAATTTCAGTTTCGATAAAATGGTAATAAATACCAACGTGCCGAGAAAAGCGGTGATGATCGCAATCATGGTTTTGGTCAGCATAGAAGCGCTAGGAAACAGAATAATCGCCAACAAAATCCCCAAACGTGCCGAATCCATGGTACCTGCCGTGGTCGGTGCCACAAAGCGGTTACGGGTTAACTGCTGCATCACCAAACCACTGATCGCCAAACTGGCACCGGCAATCAAAATACTGAGCAAGCGTGGAATGCGACTCGCGGTAAACACCTGCCACTGTTCAGCATCAAAATACAGCAGCCCGCTCAGCGTAACACGACTGACTCCGAGAAAAAGAGAAAACAGCGATAACACCAATAACAGGCATATCAGATAACGTCTTTTGATCATCACGAATTTACTACTAGCACAACCCAAATCGAATGAGAATGATTTTTTATTTTATAGATTAAGGAAAAATAGTCAATTCTGTTTTGCCGAAATGATTCCGCGTTTTATACTAACCCGACTTATCCCCTGTTTTTAATCACGATGACCAAAGGATTACTCTGTTCGCTGCTAGCTTCTGCGCTGTTCGGTTACCTGTATTATTTCACTACGTTGCTGACACCACTCAGCGGGCTGGATGCCCTTGGTTTCCGGATTCTATTTATGCTGCCGGCTGTGCTTGCGGTACTTCTGCTATTTAAACAGCAAAAGCAACTGTGTGAACATTTAACCCGAATCAAACAGCAACCCTTTCTGCTGTTAGTGGTGATTTTCAATGCGGCAATGATGGGATTTCAAATGTGGCTCTATTTGTGGGCGCCGAATAACGGAAGTGCGGTTGAAGTCACTGTCGGCTATCTGCTGCTGCCTTTGGTGCTAGTCGCATTTGGTAAGTTTTTATTCAAAGAAACGATTTCACGCTATAAGGCACTGGCAATTCTGTGTGCCGGCATTGCGGTGTTGCTTAATATTTTGCTGACCGGCAGAATGTCGTGGGAAAGTCTGGCGGTCAGTTTGGGCTATGCATTGTATTTCGCCAGTCGTAAATTCTTCAAAATGAACGATCTGGCGGTTTTTACCTTAGAAGTTAGCCTGCTGTTTCCGTTCTGTGTGTATATGGTGGCGCAGGTCGATCTCGCTGCGGCGGCTGGCATCAACCCACACATTTATCTGTTGGTTTTTCTGCTTGGTCTCATCAGCAGCATCGCTTTTATCGCCTACATTTTAGCCAGCAACTGGCTACCGATTAATTTACTCGGACT
This sequence comes from Testudinibacter crocodili, assembly GCA_006228005.1. Lineage (GTDB taxonomy): Bacteria > Pseudomonadota > Gammaproteobacteria > Enterobacterales > Pasteurellaceae > Chelonobacter. Next base: position 37,313 of record VDHG01000029.1, on the reverse strand, counting down.
GCTGGGTTACCTGGAAACCGTCGCCATGTTGTTTATTTCACTGTACATTGGCGAAACCATTCAACCCGCTTCTTACCCACTACTATTCGGACTTTCCGCCGCCATGTTGCTGTTGATGTATGATGGGTTTAGGCTACGAAAAAAAGCACTAGCGTAGAACAAAGTGCGGTCAACCTTTCGTTTAACTGCACTTTGATGATTTGTTACTACGCCTTTTCTTTTTCTCGACGCACAGGTGGAGAGCTCCCCTCCCATTTTGTAAATGAATGTAATTTTTACAACTAAACCAAGAAAAACCAATAAAACCCAAGTTATTGAATTTAATTTAAATATTTTTCAGAATGTTTTTCTTTCTTAGAGCGGTATAAATTAAAACCACTTCAGATGATTTTCACCATGTTGACAAAAATAACCTTATTTACAATAATCCTATTGGTTTGTATGTCTTTATTTTTTATGCCTTATCCGTATACATAAAAAATTTAACTCATTTGAACAAATCCATCTGTCAGATGCACCATGCATGTAAATCAATCCAGACTATTAACCATTGGGAAATTAATCTTATGAAAAAATTGTGGCTGCTTCTTATTTTTTCGCTACTGAGCAATACTCTTCATGCCAAAAGTAAAGAACCAATAAAATCCATTGATATTTATATTACTCCCTATTACTCCGCACAAAACGGAAAAGCTGAGGTGGTAAATACTTACGAGTTAATCAACCATCTGCTACTCAGCAATAAATTAGATGATTTTAAAAAAGCGGTACAACTAGTTGAGGCTGCTCCTGACAATGTTACACCAATGACACTCATGGTGTTGGCTGCTAGAGCCTATGACTTTGGTCTGCGTGATGAAGCCGTATTCTGGTTTTACAACGGAAAAAACCGATACATTACTTTGGGGGACGTGATTGACACCAAAGATAAAATGTTTTTTGAAACCCGAACAACAATGGGAGCGTTTCTTAACCTGATAGGTTCGTTTATCAATTCCTATGCTTTTTGCGATATAAACAAACAGCGTGAAATTTATCAAAAATCAATTAATTGGGTAAGGGAACATCCTTATCAAATAATATTTTCAAAGGAACTGCCTTCACCTCATACTGATCGTCAAGCCGCCCTAAAAAAATCGGAAAAGGAGCTGGACGATATACTCAAAAATCAAGATGCTTATTTTGCTAATCCGAAAAACCTTGCCGAATTTCAAGCAAAACGAAAAGCAAATAATGCAGATCAACAATTTTGTTGGTAAGCCTAATTCTATAACTTAACTTAAAAAAGAGGAAACTATGTTAAATCTAAATTGCCCTAATTGCCAAAAATCAATGGGATTAATTAATAATTTCAATAATATCAATCGTAAAGAAGTAACCTGCCCTCACTGCCAAGCTACTGTGAATAAAAAATTCAATATCGTTAAAGGATTGCTGGCTGCCTTAGGTTGCTTGATTATTGCGACAGTTATTCTATTCTTCGTTCTAGGAGAGGGAAACACAACCATGTATCTTGGGGGCTTTGCGGGTATTATCGGATTTATTACGTTTGGTACAAGCTACAATAAAAAACCGAATTCATAGCAATATACGAAGAATCCCGATTTATGCGGGATTTTTCTTGCTTATCTTATTTCGATTTGGACCCTAAGGAAAATATTATGGGCTTAAAAAGCAAACTTTATCGGAAACAATTCGCCCCTTTCAAACCACTCATAGGTGTCGCTATCATACTTGCTATGTATTTTTACGGGTTGATTGATTTTGACTTCTATTCACAAAAACTCGGTTTTGATATACCGCATTGGGTTTTTTACAGTATATTCGGTGCTCTTTGTTTATACGCTGCTTGGAAAACCTTTTGGGGTGTCATTTGGATATTAAGCGCCAAAGAAAATAGTCGGTCAAAATGCTTTTTCGGCATGCTGAACAATAAAAATCCACAAGTAAAAATTGAAAATGGATTAGAAGAGTATGCACTCTTAGCTTCTACATTTTATGAAGCAAGCCAAATACTAATCGGTGATAAAGAAAGTTTAAGCAAACTTGCTAAAAACCCAAATTATATTCCCCCTTACCGTTTAGATAAAGACGGTGATCTACGAGGAGGATCTCAATTTATTAACAGTATTGAGGGCATGCACCATTTAACCAAAAAAGAAGCAGAATATCGCTTAAAAGTACCTCTTGAAAATTCTTGGGGAATCACAGGTAAAACATCGGCACTTGAGCAAATGGATGCATTATGGCATGGGGCATTAGAAGCAGCAGAATATAATCTATTGGATTCTAAAAAAGGCGTGCTTTATAGTAAAACTGTACAGGAGTTCGGTTATAAAACAGTTAATTTCAAGACAGACACTAACGCAGCCGGTTTTGATATTATCCGTTTTATTTATATTGCTCGTTCAAGTTTTACTTTAGGCTATATTCCTGAAGAAAGTGTACGCAACGCATTATGGAATACAGCGCAATTTATTGCAGCCTCTTATGAAAGTTGGGAACAACTCGGCTATTCTTATCTAGTGACTTTCTTAAATTGGAATTTAACATCAAATTATGATGAATCGACTTATTCCTATATCACTGAACGTGTCACCGCTATCAATCAATTATTTTCTGAATCCAACAGTCCATTAAAAGATACTTCGCTGGATATATTACGCACTATTATCGAAAAAGAATTAGCCGATAACACCAAGCAAGAATCTACTACCTAACTAACTATTCAATGCCGATATAGAAAATATCGGCATTATTCTATTTAATACCATTTGGAAAGCTTTAATAAATTTCGTTATGCAAGATAAAATTCGTTGTCCTTATTGCCAGAGCCTGCTGAATCAACAATTCATCAAGCATAGTCAGTATTATTGCGGCAATTGTTTGAAGAAATACCGATTACAATTCGGCCAATCTACTGAATATGTAATCTCCTTAAAGCAGTCCAAGGAATATGATGAAGAGAAAGATTATTTTAAACAACTCGAAATCAGAAACAAATCATTCGATAAAAAATCATTTTGGTCTTCTTTTGTGCCTTATTATCTCGAACAAATGGTCAAAGAACTTAAGCTCAAAGGACGCTATAGAGTATGGTTTATTATAATATTTCTCTTAATCCTATTTGCTGTTCGTGTCTACCAATCTGAAAGACCATACATTTTTCAAGATATTGAAGTTAAAAAAAATAATGAACGGCTGAGAGCAATTATGGAAAAGCAGAAAAAAATAGGCTAGAACTACAGCGACGAGCTGAGGAAAGAGAAAAATAATCTAGAGAAATCAATAAATATGAGTGAGATAGTTTACTTTCTTTTTGGTTGGGCTGCTGCATCGATAATTAGTTACTTTTACCGTAAGCGGGTCGTATTACTTATCTTCGGGTTGGTGCTGTTTGCTTCGGTTGAGATCATACGCCAGAACGGTGCGTATTTTCAAAATCGGATAGAGAATATATATTCGATTACGATCTTGCTTGCTGTATTGTTTTTACACACATTCTTTATGTTTGCAACTCCTATAATGATGAAAGTACCAAGAATAAATGAAAAAAACAAAGAAATAGGAACACGGATTTTTATTGCTATTTTTTATATCTTCACCTTGTTTTTTCTGTTTATGATGTTTGTTAGAGGGATTATCTATTGATGAATATCACTGTTTTTATGTTCTGTTATTTCGATTTTAAATAGTTATATATATGAAAAATCACATCATAATATTAGTAGAAAATGGCTATGTGACTTACTGGAATTCTGATAAGGATAAATTCTATCGTAGCTATATCGGATTAAGAAAATTCAATAACAGCAAGCATTATATTGTTGTTGTGATTTCACTTCATTTTCTAAAACAAGCTGATAATTTTTTAAACACCTTAATACATAATCATTTTGTATTTTGGACTGTTGGAACATTATGCGTAATCGGACTTTTCTTAATCTTGTTTAATGTTTTTTATACAAGAGTTACAAGTAAGATAAACTTGCTTCCTATTGAAAAGGATTTTATCACCTATGAATTTTATAATAAATTTAAACATAGGATAAAAATAATCTTAACAATTATGATAATTTTAATTAGTTTATTTTTAGTCTGTATCATTTTTTCTTGGAATGCGAAAAGTATAGCATTATTGTTTTGTGCGTGGGCTTGTTTATGTTGTAGCATCATGATTTTGCAAGGTGCTAATTTTATAGGACTTTATCGATTTCATCAAAAACACCTAAAAAATAAAATTAAACCAATAAGGAAATACACATGAAAAAATATATTTTCAGTATGTTTGCCATTTTTGATATTTTCTATTTATTCATTTATTTTTTGGATTCTGTCAGAGATAGTAAAATCCCTTTTTATAGCGATCTTTTATCTTTATCTGTATTATGGGATAAAATGGGTAGTCTAGGCATTATCTTACCTATCGCGAACACTATTTTATTTTTATCATTGTTTTTATCTATATCCTATTATATTTCTGATAAGTGGTTTGGGTATTATATTATCATGTTCCAACTTCCACTTAGAATTTTCTGTTTGCTACCCTCTATTCCGTATTCAATCTATGCATTCAAATCGCTCTTTAATCTAGCAACCATCTATTCATTTTGCTTTCTCATCACATTAGAACTAAGCAAAGTTATTTTAATCTATTTACTCTTAAAAAACAGGAACATTAAGTGATATTATTTCTATGTTTTATGTTAATTATGGTAGTGTTATTTAAATTTCATTATAAAAACAAGATATTATTTTCAATCTTTGCAACGCTATTAGTTTTGATAACTTATTTAAATGAAGCAAGCTATAGGGTTAATTTCTATTTGATTGTTTTTCTTATTTTAATTTTCATGACTTCTTTTGGCTTGCTTTCGATTAACATTGTTATAAGGATTGCATTCAATAAACTTAAGTATAAAGAGAATATAAGAAAAATATACTTAACATTCTTTTTTATTGGCTTGTCGGTACTATCATACAAATTTTTGGTTGATGGCATATTAGAGAAATAGACAGATTACTATCACTTCTCTAAACTCATGAGGAATTGATAAAAAAATTTATTATCGTAATTTTACAACCATGATTATTAGATAAGAAAACAGTTTTATTGTAAAAGTTGGAAGTGTTGAGGTATTAAATTTTATTATATGAATAAAATAAAATATTTTTGGAATTACCTGTTTTATTTTGCTTGGAAATTGCATTGTAAAGTTGGTTTTATGTTGATAGAACGCCCATTAATGTATATCTTAGAAAGTATACTAAAATTTATACCAATAATTAAACATAGTGCTGCCGCACGTTATCGAAGCCGACGTAACGTGTTAGATGATATGGAGATCGGTTTTAATATCGTTTTTGTGTTTAAATTTTTTCTGACATTTACTTGGATAATAGTCGTGAGCCTTTTTTCTTATCTTATTGTTTATCTAGGCATAGCTATAGATACTCCTCTCTTTTTGACTACTCATTTTATTATTACAATCGCCATTTCACATTTACTCAATATAAAATTACTCGCTTGGTATAACAAAGGATATATTGCTTATTTTAAAGAGTTTAAAAAGAGTGCAAACAATAAATTAGGTTATTTTTCTATTATTATCTTCTATTTTTTAGGATTTTCATTTTGTCTGCTAACGCTTTATGTTCATACGAAATTTGATTTTTTAAGGTGATCACATGAAAAAATTAATTCTTATTCCTTTTGTTTTAATTATCTGTTTTTCGTTATATCAAACAGTAGAAAAAAATTCTTTCAAATCACTTAATCAAGAATATTTAGACGCTCTCATAACAAATGATAATAATAAATTGAGAACATTACTAAATAAAATAGAGGTAACTCAAGGAAATTTAGAAAAATCATGGCTTAAGGCTTATATTTATGTAGATTTAAAGGAATACTCCAATGCACTACAAGTGATCCAATTAATCTATAATGAAACGCGTGATTACCGTACTCTGTTAAGAATCTGTATGCTGAAAGATAGAGTTGGATTATTTGATGAAAATTGTTATAACAGCGTAATTCTCAATTTTAGACAGAATAATTCTGATTACTATAATCTGGAACATTATTGGTATGCTGTTTTTTTATCTGGACAAAATGGTGAAATTATCAAGAATGATCTAGAGAAAACACATTTGGATAAAGAACAATTAAATTATTTACAGAATACGCCGAGAAAGAAACTTATCTATGATTTTTTTCCTGAGTAAGTAATTATCCTCTTCGGGCTTTCTCAAGATAGTACAAATTGTAACTTGTACTATCCCAGTGGGAGTGGTTTAGAGAACAAAAAACGACTTTACACATAAAAAAATGCAGTTAAATTTCCATTTAACCGCACTTTTATTCCAATATGGATCAAATAAGTTTACTCACACTCTTAAACTCCGCTAACTCGTTGAGCAAGCTGCCCATTGTTGCTTTCTCATCGTTGATTGCCATGGTAACAATCGCGCCTTCAACAATCGCAGCGTCGGCGATTTTGACTTTGGTTTTGTCATAAGGCATCTCCAGAAACTCGATCGCCATTTCACTGTTTAAAATTGAGCTGCCGATATCAGCAAAGATTAAGACGCCATCATCAGTGTAAGCCTGCTGGATCGCTTCTTTAATTCGCATTGGATCAGACCCCAAATGCCCACCATCAGTACCGCTGCCATTCAGCAGCGGAAAATCGTACTGTTTTACTTCACGGCATAATTCAATGACTTCATGCGCCAATTTTTCACTGTGCGAAACGATAACAATGCCTAGCATATTTTCTCCTTAGTCGCCTGCTCTGCCAAGGCTTCACTGATCGTTTTGATCATCAGGTAAGATGAAGCGGCGCCCGGATCAAGATGCCCAAGGCTTCTTTCGCCCAAATAACTGGCTCTGCCTTTGGTGGCAATGATATCACGCGTAGCATTTAATCCGTCCAGTGCGCTTTGTTCAGCCGCCGCAAACCCTTGGCTAAGGGAACCAGCTTGAGAAATTTCAGCCAGAAAGGCTTGATAAGCCGGAATTTGGCTATCCAACATCGTCTTTTCACCCAACACCGCTTTGCCACGCTGTTGAATAGCGTCAATCATCTGTTGCCAAGTGTCGGCAACCACCTGTGCATTGAGTGTCGTTTGGGTTTTCAATACCGCACTTCCCTTGATTAAAGCGCTGGCATACAATGCACCCGATGCACCGCCAACATTCGACATCAGCAACATCGCCATCTTGCTCAACACCTCTGCTGCAGACAAATTTGTCATATTCGGCAATTCAGCCGCGATTTTCTCGAAACCTCTGGCTAAATTAACCCCGTGATCGCCATCGCCAATTTCCCGATCCAACTCGGTCAAATAGTCTTTGTTATCGCTAATCACTTGGCAAATTGACTTGATAATCTCTAATCGTTCCATCTGTTATTCTCTAATCTTGTGTTGATTAACTGCGTTTAAAAGCGACTGTGTCGGCTTTAGCCTGCAACATGTGTTTCATTTCTGAATCCAATTTGCTCAAGGTGATCGAGAACCCCCCCATATCCAAAGAGGTCATATAGTTGCCGACCATCGTATCCACCACCCGAATATTTTTGCTTTGCAGCACATCGGCAACTCGATTGTTGATAATAAACAGCTCAATTAATGTGGTTTCACCCAAGCCGTTGACCAACACCGCCACTTCGTCTTCCGCACTTAAGTTTGATTCCGCCAGTAATTTTTGCAATAAATAATCAACATGTTGATCCGCACTTTGGATTTTTTCCCGATGCGTACCTGGCTCACCGTGAATTCCCAAACCGATTTCCACTTCGTCATCCGCCAATTCAAAGCTCAATTTACCGGTGGTTGGCACTAAGCAAGGTTTCAACGCCATACCGATGGTTTTGGTGTTGGCAATCACTTTGTTGCCAAACTGTGCCAACGCTTCCAGTGAATAGCCATTTTCTGCCGCCGCACCGACCATTTTATGCACCAATACCGTACCTGCGATACCCCGTCTGCCAACGGTATACGTACTGTTTTCCACCGCAATGTCGTCATCAACAATAATTTTGCTGACCGAGATACCCTCCATAGCTGCCATTTCTGCTGCCATTTCAAAATTCATCACATCGCCACTATAATTTTTGATGATCAATAGGACACCTTTGCCACTATCGACTGCTTTGATCGCCTCATACACTTTATCAGCACTCGGTGAAGTAAACACCTCGCCTGCCACTGCGGCATCCAACATGCCGTAGCCAACAAAACCGGCATGCGCCGGCTCATGTCCGCTGCCACCGCCACTAACCAAGCCGACTTTCTGTTGTTTTTTTTGTCTGCGAACGACAATCGGGAAATCCTCCACTTGTTGCAACATATTTGGATAAGCCTTCAGCATACCTTGAAGCATTTCACTCACGATATTTTCAGCCTGATTGATCATTTTTTTCATAATTCATGCTCCTTCCTAGCATTAGAGTCTGTTGGTCGTTGTTTATCAAATTTCAGTGTTCAAAATCAAAACTGTTGTAATCGCTTTTTTGTTTTAAATCAATCATTTTATTTTCGAAAACAAACATAGATCAAATTTTAAATAACAATGGAATATCGATCTAATTTTCAAGATGAAACAAAAGGTTAAAAAGAAGTTATCTTGAATAATTATTTCAGTGTCTAGTTATTTCATTTTTTGATGTAAGTCACAAAAATTCGAACATCAAAGTAAATCCTATTGCTAAAAAAATAAAAAACGATATCTTCTCCAATTTTAATAATAATGATTATCAATATTATTGATAAGTTAAAAGGATAAGAAAATGGATAACTCCTCTACAACCACATTGTTACTAATCTGTGCTTTAGCTAGTGCCTCTATGGCTCAAGCCCATTCCTCTGAAATACTCGATACTATTCATGTTACTGCTAATAAGGAACAAAAGGACGAACAGGGTAAAGATGATGTCTATTACCGCAATATTACTAATATGTATGCCGATAAGGAAACGGTAGAGCGTTATAAAGGCGCATCGCCGGCAGATTTATTACAGGAATTTAATGGGGTTTACAGCGGTGATGCGCGTAACAGCGGTGCGGTCGATCCAAATATTCGCGGGGTGCAAGGACAAGGACGCATTCCGGTAACCATTGACGGCACAGAACAAGCAATTACGACTTGGCGTGGGTACAATGGAGCGAATAACCGCAACTATTTAGATCCGAATTTAATCAGCAATATTACGGTTGAAAAAGGTCCGGATATCGCCTCTGGCAATGCGTCCGGTATCGGTGGCTCAGTCAAAATGCGCACCCTTGATGCCGATGATATTGTTCGTGAAGGGCAAAAAGTTGGTGTGGAGCTGAAATTGGAAACCGCGAATAATTCGGTGAAAGAGCGGATTCCAGATTTTAAATGGGGGCAAGATTATCGTGAAGCCGGTGATGGCACACCGGGGGATTTTTCTGCGGTAACCTTGGTAAAACCCAAACAAAAAGGGCAATTTTTCAAAGATAATGCAATGCGTTTAGCCGTGGGGGTCAAAGAGGAGAAATTTGATCTATTGGCGGCATACAGCTACCGCAGCAAAGGCAATTATTTAGCCGGTAAAGGCGGTGCACATAAGTATGAGGCCGAAATCGATCTGAAAGACGGCGGGCGCACACTGAAACAAATGGAGCCGAATTTGCCTTTTGCCGCCTCAATTTACCGCCCCGGTAGTGAAATTCCCAATACCTCCAGCATGATGGAGTCTTATTTATTAAAGGGGACACTGCACTTTACTCCGGAACAGAATTTAAAATTGGGTTATCGCGACACTAAAATCACCTACGGTGAAATTATGCCTTCTCGTTTGGATTTCAAAGCGTTTCACGGGTTTGTGCCGCAATGGCCGTTGGCAACCGTCAAGCAAAAGGCGTTTAATGCAGATTATGCCTACAACCCGCAAGACAACCGTTGGGTCAATCTCAAAGCCGGTGTGTGGTACACCCAGACCGAAAGTGACACCAATACCTCCGGCGGCAATCCGCGTGAAATGGAAAACCGCGATGTAGAGTGGACCCTGGCAACCAGTGGCTGTGTGCGGGTTAATCCTAATCCTGCCACACCGCATGATTATTTTTTAATTGATCACGCCTGTTTAGCCGCCAAAGGGGGGCGTTGGATTGCGGAAAATCCGAATACCAACGGCAAATACAGTTATGTCAATGCGGCACAAGTGAATGCTTATAACACCCGACGCGGTTTCAATTTAAGTAACACGATGAATTTAACCGAACAGTTGGATCTCACGTTGTCCGGCGCCTTTCAGAAAGAGCGTTTGACCAGCAACCATTTTAAATCAACCCCAAATCCCAACAGCACATGGGAATCGCCGCCACGCATGGGGCGTCGTCAAGAATGGGATATTGCCTTTAATTTCAACTACCGCCCGACCAATTGGCTAATTCTCACTGCCGGCGCGCGTTACAACGAATATTGGTCGTTTGATGATTATTTACAGCGCTTGGTCGATTCTGGTGAATTATACAAGGGTTTTCAAGTCAGCAATCGTGAACCCAGAGCGGCAGCAGGTCACTCAATTGCTTACGAGCGTGTTTTATCGCAGAAGGAATGGGATACCCGAAGTGCACTTGTTCGTGATTATGATCAATCCTATGTAAAGGAAGATGCAGAAAATGAAGTGATTAAAGCAAAAGAAGCAGAATTATGGGAAAAAGTTCTAGATCCTAATTTATCTAATGATGAAGTTGAAGAAATCAGCGAGCAAATTTGGGCATTAGATAAGCAAAAATCTGGAGGATATGGAGAATTGCGCAAAGAGATTCGTACAAAACTGACTGATATGGGGTGCAGCAATAATTGTAAGTTTGGTATGGAAGACAAAGTACAAACATTTAAGCTGCCTTTTCACAGTGATGGGCGTCCACGCGCTGCCGATAATCCATTTGTGAATGGTACATTGAAAAACGAAACCGTAATCAATCCGCTAACTGGCAAAAGTGAAGCCAAATATCAGCAAGTCGGTAGTGGTGGAGAGTATTACACGACATTGAAAAAATCAGAGCAATTGACCGAAGTAAAAAAACGTCGCGGCAGAGCCTTCTCACCGGCATTTTCTGCCACGGCATTTATCAACGATCAGCATCGGGTTTACCTACGCTACACCGAATATGCCCGTATGCCGAGTATTTTTGAAGATACAATTGGCTTCTCTTCCAGTAGTGACACCTCAGCGCGTTTTAAAGATAACTATCTGAAACCGGAAAAAGCGAAAAATATTGAAGTGGGTTATGTATATGATGCTTCGGCTCTTTTCAGTCGACCAAGTAAAGCAGATTTGAAACTGAGTTATTTCCACAATGTGACCAAAAATGTGATCGACCGTAGTACTGATTTCCGCTTTTATCAACTGGATAAACGGGTTTTAGAGGGAATTGAATTGCAGGCGCGTTACGACAACGGCAGGTTTTTTGGCGACTTAGGCGTGGTGTATAACCTTAAAAATCAAGTGTGTGATGTCAATGCCGCGATGGAAATGGATCCGGTTGAGCTGCGTGTACCCTCTTGTATGACTGGTGGTTTTGCCTGGGGCTATTTGCGTACTCAGTTACAACCAAAATATTCGATCAGCAGCAATTTGGGGGCACGCTTCTTCGATCGTAAGCTGGAAGTGGGAACACGCTGGCTCTATCACAGCAAAGCCAAAAACCGTGATGAAGACAGATTATGGGAGAAAGGAGTGCTGAATGAGGGGGTTTGGAATCGTCCGATGTCTTGGCAGCCGGTGCTGACACTGGACGCTTATATTAAATATGCCGTGAATAAAAACCTGATCCTTGAATTGACCGGTACTAATTTAACCAACCGTTACTATTTAGATCCGATGACCCGTTCGATGATTCCTGCACCGGGCAGAACCGTTAAATTGGGTTTAACAGCAAAATTTTAGGAAAATGGCGTAAATAAGCCCTGTTCCTAAATAAGAAAGGCAATAAAACCGCGACCGTTAATCAGGTTTTACTGCCTTGAATAGCTACACTATTTAAGTGTGATTTTGAAACTTGGGATTATCCTACAAAAAATAAGGAAATACGATATGAAAAAAGTCATTTTTTCCACCGCACTTTTAGCTTCACTGGTTAGCATGGGCGTAGCGCAAGCCGCGGTCACCGCCGGAATTAATGCGCCAACTGATAAAGGTAAGGTGTTCACGTTACCTGAGAAAGGATCAGCGGAGCATAATGGTTGGTTTCATACAGATGAGGAAGGATTACCTGGTGTTGATATTAAAGGTGTAAGTACAAAAGTAAGCAGTTTCAAATCATTAACGGGTGTAACCAAACGTACCGAGTTTTTAGGTGTATTTGGTGGTATTGATGATAATGATGTGGTTGTGCTGAAAATGAATAATATGCCAAGTTGGGTGCCTGGTTTCCATAACAAACTGGGCAATTTTGCCTTTAAAAAAGTCGGGGCGGAAGAGTTGTATTACGGGGAATGGCTAGTGCGCGACGGTGATATTAATCAAGATCGTGTAGTTTACTATGCCGGTAATAACAAAACGGCGAATATGCCGACGGGTGGAAAAGCAACTTACAGTGTGAGTGGTATTAATAAAAGTACTGAATTGAATCAACCGTTGCTAACTGGGTCTCTAAATGCTGACTTTAATGCAAATACGCTGAAAGGCAATATGCGTAAGAGTGGTTTGTTAATTTCTATTGATGCAGGCATTAATAATGCTGAGGCTAGCTTCAAAGGTAATGCAAAAGCCAATGGCATTAACGGTCAAACCGAAGGTAACTTCTTCGGCAATAATGCCGCGGCGTTAGCCGGTGTTGCCAAATTTGACGGTAATAACCAGTTTGACACCGCATTTGGCGGTACAAAACAATAAAACCAACAGGGGGGAAGAGATTCCCCCTTTTCTGCATTTTTGGTGTTTCTTTTTTATGGTGATCTGATGATAAAAAATGCTCGTACACTTTCTTTTATGGTTGTTGCTTGTTTCTCGGTTCAGGGCGTTTATGCCAACCCACAGGACGATCAAGCCGTACGCCTGTGGCAACAGCACGAACAGCAATTGAATCGACCTAATCCTGCTGAACAGTCGTCGCTAACTGATGAAATCACCTTAGACGGGCAATCATTCGAGGTTGAAAATAATGTGGAAGCCGTCGGACAAGCACTGTATATCGCACTTAATCAAAATTTATGGCAGTATGTTGCCCCTTTTTTAAGCCGATATAAAACCTTTCCCACCGCCAAAAAAGAGCTAATTTGGTTTGCCGAAGGCGCTTTGGCAAGAGAACAAAAGCAGTTGGATCAAGCCGAACATTACTACCGTTTGTTATTGAATGCACAGCCGGATTTTGTACGCGGTCAGCTTGACTTGGCTCGGATTTTATTTGAAAACCATAAAAACCGCGAAGCAACCGCACTTTTCACCCAATTGCGCCAAGCCGGGTTGCCGCCGATAATTGAACAGACACTGCAACAGTATCAATACAGTGTGAAACAACGTGATGAATGGCAGGGAACATTGAGTGTCGGCTATCAATATAGTGCCAATATCAATCAATCTTCACGTAAAAACAGTTGCTTATTGATGAGTAACCATCGTTGTTTTGTTGAGCGCACTGCGCCGGCGGCATTGAATGCAAAAGGCTGGCGTTATGATTTGGCGCTGCAAAAACACTCTTCCGTGTCGGGTAATCATGGCATTCAGTTTAGCCTCAACAGTTACGGACAATTTTATCCGCACCAACACCAATATAGCGAAAATACATTGCGGGTTTATGGCGGTTATCATTTCCAAAATGCCAAAACCGCACTTACCCTTGCGCCGCTTGTGGAATACCAAACGTCGGCAAACCATAAATATCAGCATGGGGTCGGGCTGCTGGCGGCGTGGTCCCAAGAACTATCCTCGCGGTATTTTTTCAATCTTCAGCTGGAACAAAAATATCAGCGTTATGCCACTGTCCGTTCGGGATTGGACAAAGTGCGGTTAAGTTCGGCTTACGCCACGTTATATTACAGTCTTTCCGAGCGCAGCACGCTGTTTGCCGGTGCAGACTGGACTTATCGCAACGCCTCAGATGATGTGAACCGTTATTATCTTCGCGGCATTCGTGCAGGGATTAATCATCAATTCCGCTTTGGCTTGAATACTACGTTAATCGGTTTGTGGCGCCTCACCGGTTATCAGGGCTATTCCGCAGCATTAGAAGCCAAACGTCGAGACCGGCAACAAATCTATATGGCGATTTTTAAAGTGCCGAAGTGGGAATATCATGGGATCACGCCAAACCTCACCTTAAAGCACACGCGCAATCGCAGTAATGTGGACTGGTTATATTCCTATAAACAAAATGAAATTCAATTTAACTTGGAATTTCGGTTTTAATATTAAGAAGAATGAGAGAGAGAAAAATAAAGATGCCATTTGATATTTCATCATTTTTGCACAACAGGGAGAGTGGCCGTTTCCCTCTCGGCAAGCGAATATGCCTTGGGGCGACAGTGTGCCGGTTCAACCGGATTTAATCCAAACGCAATGGGCGGCACTGCAAAATGAACAGCCGCAGAAAAACTTTGATCAAACCGAGCTGGCTATTTTGTCCCCATTATTCGAGCAATGGCAAGTTTGCGGTTTATGTGAATACAGCAATGAATTTTCAGAAATTAACCGTCTGGTTTTGACCACCAAAGGGCGGTTTTGGGCAAGCCAATTATTAGGCGCATTACAAACGTTTATTAAATCGAGGTCTTAACATGGATTTACACATTTTAAAACAAAAATTGAACGAAGAGCAGCCGATGGTGTTAGAGGAGTTTGCTTCGCAACATCAGGTGAATTTAGAACAGATTTTACAGGCGCTGGATTGCCCGATGATTTCAGGAGCGCTATTTGATCGTATATGGCATGAAATCGCCGAATGGCGTTGGGTGACATTAATCGTGCATACCGCCGACGGCATCTGGGAATGGGGTGGTAAATTGCCTACCGGCACTTATCGCCACGGATTTTTTAATTTACGTTCAAAAGAGGGGCTTTCAGGGCATATCCGTTTTGAACATTGTGCCAAGATTGCATTCTTAAAACGGCAATTTATGGGATCGGAAACGGCGAGCGTCATTTTTTTAAACTATCAAGGACAGGCAATGTGCAAAATTTTTGTCGGACGTGATTCTCACCGGCAACTGCTAAACGAGCAATTACAGCATTTCGAGCAAATGCAACACTATACTATTATTGAGGGGGAATAAAATATGGAAGATCGTCAACAACGCCTGCAAGATCGCTTAGGTCCTGAAATTCAGGAGTTGAAACAGCGCTGTCGCACACTTATGTTGGCAACCGTTGATGAAAAAGGGAAACCAAATGTGAGCTATGCGCCTTTTGTCAGCAATGAAAAGGGGTATTACGTTTTTATTTCTGATATTGCCCGCCATGCACACAATTTAAAAAACAATCACCAAGTTTCGCTAATGCTGATTGAAGATGAAGCCGACAGCCGCCAAATTTTTGCCCGCCGCCGCCTCTCGTTCGATGCTAAATCGGAAATCATTTCGCACGATAGCGCAGAATGGCGTCATGGCACAACAGCCTTATTAAAACGTCACGGAAAAATTGTTGAAAATTTAACTGAAATGAAAGACTTCACTCTATTTAATTTAATTCCGCAACAAGGATTATTTGTAAAAGGCTTCGGACAGGCATTTCGAGTTAGCGCAGACGATCTGATTGGCGCAATTCATTTGAAACAGGGGCATCTAACATAAAATCAAAGAGCTATTCAATCTTAAATCACTCAAATATTTGAAGCGATTACCCTGAGATAATCGCTTCAAACGTTGTACTTCGTCTCTGTTTTTACTTGGTCAAATCATCAAAAAACTTTTTCACACCGTCCAGAAAACTGGAGGATTTCGGGCGGTTTTTGCCGCTGCCTTCTAAGCTTTCTTCCAATTGTTTCAACAAGTTTCTCTGTTCTTCGTTCAGTTTCACCGGCGTTTCAATAATCACTTTACAAATTAAATCACCGGCATAATGGCTGCGGGTTGACGTCACGCCTTTGCCACGCATTCTGAACAGCTTGCCGGTTTGGGTCTCCGCCGGAATTTTCAGATTAACCCGTCCGTCCAAAGTCGGCACTTCAATCTCTCCGCCCAGAGCCGCCATAGTGAAGCTGATCGGCACTTCGCAATACAGATTATTGCCGTCACGTTCGAAGATATGGTGATCTTTAACGTGAATAACCACATATAAATCCCCTGCGGGTGCGCCATTCTCACCGGCTGCACCTTCACCGCTCAGCCGCAGTTGGTTGCCGGTATCAACACCAGCCGGAATTTTAACCGACAGATTTTTGGCTTTATGTACACGGCCGTCGCCATGGCATTTCGTACAAGGTTTCTCAATTTTTTTACCACTGCCATGGCAGGTTGGACAGACTTGTTCGGTGACAAAAAAGCCTTGTTGACGGCGTACTCGCCCCGCACCTTTACAAGTCGGGCAGGTTTCCACTTTCGAATCTGCTTGCGCTCCGCTGCCGTGACAGCTATCACACTCAGCCAAGGTATTGATCTTAATATCTTTAGTCGTGCCTTTAACCGCTTCTTCTAAGGTGATTTCCAAGTCGTAACGCAGATCGTCGCCACGCACTACTCGCTGACGACCACGTCCACCGCCGCCAAAAATATCACCGAACATATCACCGAAAATATCGCCGAAATCTGCACCGCCGAAGCCGCCTGCGCCGCCGCCAAAACCGCCTTGCTCAAAGGCAGCATGCCCATATTGATCATAGGCAGCACGTTTTTGCTGGTCGGTTAAAATTTCATAGGCTTCTTTGACCTCTTTAAATTTGCTTTCTGCGTCTTTATTGTCCGGGTTGCGATCCGGATGATATTTCATCGCCAGACGCTTATACGCCTTTTTGATCTCTTTTTCATCGGCACTGCGGGCAACGCCTAATATTTCATAATAATCACGCTTCGACATAATGGTTCCGTTTGCTTCTCTTGATTTGTTTTTATATGTGCAAAAGGGCGAAGATTACTCATCGCCCTGATTGGTGCTAAAGAAAGTAGATTTGAGCTTCTTTAATCGCCATCGACTTACTTGTCTTTCACTTCTTCAAATTCGGCATCAACTACGTCATCACCGCCTTTGCCTTGTTCGGCTTGACCTTGCGCCTGTTGCTGACCGGCTTGGGCTTGTTGCTGTGCTGCAGCAATCAGTTTTTCCGATGCCTGAATCAAAGCTTGAGTTTTGGCTTCAATCACATCTTTGTTTTCACCTTTGGCTGCAGTTTCCAACTCGCTGACCGCACTTTCGATCGCCGCTTTGTCATCGGCTGACAGGGCATCACCGGCTTCAGTCAACTGCTTACGGGTTGAGTGCACCAGATGATCTGCTTGGTTACGCACTTGCACTAACTCTTCAAATTTACGATCCGAATCCGCATTGGCTTCCGCATCGCGTACCATTTGTTGGATTTCATCATCACTCAAACCTGAAGAAGCTTTGATGGTGATTTTTTGCTCTTTACCCGTGCCTTTATCTTTGGCAGAAACGTGCAAGATTCCGTCCGCATCAATATCGAAAGTCACTTCGATTTGCGGCATGCCGCGCGGTGCAGCTTGGATTCCTTCCAAGTTAAACTGACCTAAAGATTTATTGTCCGCAGCACGTTTACGTTCCCCTTGCAACACATGAATGGTAACCGCACTTTGGTTATCTTCCGCCGTGGAGAACACTTGGCTGTGTTTGGTCGGAATCGTGGTGTTTTTCTCGATCAGTTTGGTCATCACGCTGCCCATGGTTTCGATACCCAATGACAACGGAGTTACGTCAAGCAACAACACGTCTTTCACATCACCGGCCAACACGCCACCTTGCACCGCCGCACCGATCGCAACCGCTTCATCTGGGTTCACATCTTTGCGAGGCTCTTTGCCAAAGAATTCAGCCACTTTTTGTTGTACCATCGGCATACGGGTTTGTCCGCCAACCAAAATCACTTCATCGATTTCAGATACACTCAAATCAGCATCTTTAAGTGCGGTACGCACCGGCTCCAATGAACGTTGTACCAAATCTTCTACCAAGGATTCCAATTTGGCACGGGTCAATTTGATGTTCAGGTGTTTTGGACCTGTCGCATCTGCGGTGATATACGGCAGATTCACATCGGTTTGTTGCGCAGAAGAAAGTTCAATTTTGGCTTTTTCTGCGGCTTCTTTCAAACGCTGCATCGCTAACGGATCGTTACGCAGGTCGATACCTTGATCTTTTTTGAATTCGTCCACCAGATAGTTGATCACACGGTTGTCAAAATCTTCGCCGCCCAGATGGGTATCGCCGTTGGTTGCCAACACTTCAAACGTTTTTTCACCTTCAACGTCATCAATTTCAATGATCGAAAGGTCGAACGTACCACCGCCCAAGTCGTAAACGGCGATAGTGTGGTTGCCTTTGTCTTTGTCCAAACCATATGCCAACGCTGCCGCTGTCGGTTCGTTGATGATACGCTTCACTTCCAAGCCAGCAATACGACCAGCGTCTTTAGTCGCTTGACGTTGCGCATCATTGAAATACGCCGGCACGGTGATGACCGCTTCAGTGACTTTCTCGCCTAAGAAATCTTCGGCAGTTTTTTTCATTTTTTTCAATACTTCGGCAGAAATTTGCGGTGGTGCCATTTTCTCGTCTTTCACTGATACCCACGCATCGCCATTATCTGCTTTCACAATGTCAAACGGCATAATATTAACGTCACGCTGTACTTCTTCGTCAGTAAAACGACGCCCAATCAAGCGTTTGATTGCAAACACGGTATTTTTCGGGTTGGTTACCGCTTGACGTTTTGCCGGTTGTCCGACCAACGTTTCGCCATCTTGTGTATAAGCAATAATCGACGGCGTGGTGCGGTCGCCTTCTGCATTTTCAATCACACGCGGTTTGTCACCATCCATCACCGCTACACATGAGTTGGTTGTACCCAAGTCAATACCAATAATTTTTCCCATTTGATTTCTCCTGTTAAATCTAAAATTTGTTCTCTGTAAAGCACGCGAATTGCTTCGATGCTTTTAAGATGCGGACTAAAAATTGAATTTCAACTGCTACGGTTAAATTTGTTGTAGCCGTCAAAAAACAACATTGATCCTGACTTGCAGCAATAAATAGGGGTGAAAACACAAAGTTCAAGGGCAAAAATCATTTTTTTGCGAAAAAATCTAAAAAACAGTACAACCGTATTCAAACTGCTGCTGGTATATTTTTCAGCGAATGGCTATACTCTGTTTACCGTTTAATTAGATCAACAGACCCTAATAAAAAGGAATTATTATGAAAAAATCATCTCTGGCGCTTGGCGCCATCGCAGTTTTGGTGGCGGCATGGGCTGGCGGCACTTGGTATTCCGGTAAAGCACTGGAACAAAAATATCCAGAATATATCGCATTCGCCAATGAACGAGTTACCAGTGGCTATAATAACCTCGCTCACGGCAATTACCACCTTGAAATTAAAAATACCAAACTAGAGCGCGGCTTTTTCTCGACTCAGATTGAAGATCAAGTGATCCTTACTGATTTAAAAGATAATTCTCAGCTGATACTCCCGTTCAAAAGCACAGCTGAGCACGGACCATTACCGTTGTCACGCTTAACCAGTCTGAAACTGATGCCGGTTTTAGCCGATGCGCATTCCGAAATGACCGAAGATCCGTCGATCAGTGAAGTGTTTAAAGCCAGTAAAGGCATTGCACCTTACAGCGGTAATTTCAGTATCAGCTATAGCGGGCAAATCAAGCAAAATTCAACCATTGCTGCTTTTGATTACAGCAACGAGCAATTTAGCATCAACAGCACGCCAATTTATATTGAAAGCGATACGAATCAAGAAGGCGTCGGCTTACTGAAAATGCGTTTGGAAAAATGGGTTTCCACTTTACAGGCGGATGAATTTAATGATCAATACCAACCCATCACCGTCAACCGCACTTTGACCTTCAATGATGTCACATTGGATTCCGATCTCAGCCCGACTGACTTCAAATATATTCCAAGCGGAAAGCAGCGTTTTGATATTGGGTTAATCAGCGTTGTTGATGAAGCCACAACCGATTACAGCGCACAAAATGTCGAGCTGAAAAATATTCGCTTCGATTACGACACCAATGTCAGCGCTCAATTTGCCGACTACCGCTTAAATAACAGCGTCGAAGCCTTGAGTGTAAACGGCGAAAATTTTGGGCAAATTGATTTTAACCTAAATTTAGGTCATCTGGCTGCCGCCGAGCTAAATCAAGTCGTTGAAGCCTTTAGCAACCCTGATCTGCAACAACAGCAGGCGCAATTGAACGAAGCAGGATTAAAACTGCTGCAACAACAACCAACATTGGCAATTCAACCGCTTAAATTGAAAAACAGTGCGGGCGAAAACCAACTAACTTTTGATCTGGCTTTCTCCAAAGCTGATCAACAAGCTGCACTAATGCAAGGCAAAATTCTTTCACTGTTCGATAAATTGGAGATGGACGCCAACCTCAATCGTCAATCTGCACAAATGTTGATGACCAGCTTGGCAAAGTTAGATGGTATAGAAAATCCTGAACAATATGCCGAATCTGAATTAAATCAGTCGCTTGAAGACGCTGTACAGCAAAAAGTGTTGGTCAGTAACGATAACGGCACAAACTATCAGTCCAAACTGATTTTGGAAAATGGCGAACTGAAACTGAACGGCGAAGTGATTCCGGAAGAGAGTATCGCACAAACACTGCTGTTTATGTTTATGGGCGGATTCTAATATCTTACCCAACCTTGGTTAAATTCATTTAACTCTTTAGGCTGTGCGGTTGATTCTGATCAACCGCACTTTTGCCTAAGCTGTGTTAAACTCAGGCAATTTCCCTAGCTAAACGAATATTATGAAACTCAGTAAATTCACCGATTACAATCTTCGTGTTCTGATTTATTTGGCACTACATAGCGATCGTCTCTGCACCATTCAAGAAATTGCCGCAGCTTACCAAATTTCAGAAAATCATTTGATGAAAGTCATTCACCATTTGGCAAAACAAAAAACTATTCTGTCCCGTCGTGGCAAAGGCGGCGGCATCCAGCTGGCACGAGCGCCCAATCAGATCAACCTTGCCAGCGTGATTCGTGAAGCAGAAGGTGATGATGGCACACTGGTCAAATGCCACAGCGAAATCGGCGACAGCGCATGTTGCATTGCACCAATTTGTCAGTTGCCGACGATTTTTGAGCAGGCAGTCGCCGCCTTTTATGAACAGCTTGCCCGTTATAGCTTAGCGGATGTGCTGCAACGCCCTGAATTGTTGGCACAACATTTTATTCCTGTCAGCTCCCATTTTGTCAATTAACCGATTCTGTCAGCTTCAATACACTCAATAAGGAACGTCTATGGCATTCGAGATTAAAAACTACCGGATTGATCGCAAAAACAGTTTCAAGATCGATGACTTTTCAACTAACGGCAAAAAAGATATTGCTGAAAATAAAGACGAACGCAATGCCATTCTGCGCGAACTGGCGCCGGAATTGGATCATCTACAAGATTTGCTGTATGCCGAACATCAACGCAAGGTGCTGATCGTGCTGCAAGGTATGGATACCTCCGGCAAAGACGGGACGATTAGAGCGGTATTCCAAAGTGTTGATCCGCTGGCGGTACGCACCGCTTACTTCAAAGCGCCGACTGAAAATGAGCTGGATCGTGACTATTTGTGGCGGGTGCACAATGTAGTGCCGCGGCGCGGTGAAATCGTGATTTTCAACCGCAGCCATTATGAAGATGTGCTGGTTACCAAAGTCAAAGGCTGGATTGATGATGACGAAGAACAGCGCCGCTTACGCCAGATTAACGAGTTTGAACGGCTGCTGAGCGAAACCGGCACTGTGATTGTCAAATTTTTCCTGCATATTTCTAAAGACGAACAAAAAGAGCGGTTGCAAGAACGGTTGGACAATCCGGATAAAAACTGGAAATTCAATTTAGGCGATTTGGACGATCGCAAATTATGGGGAGACTTTCAAAAGCAATACGAGAAAGTGATTAACGCCACCTCCACCGAGTATGCGCCCTGGTATGTGATTCCTGCTGACTCCAAATCCGGACGCAATGTGATTATCATGCAAATTCTGCTCGACACCTTGCGTGTGATGCAGATGCAATATCCAAAAGTCGACACCAGCAACTGGCCGAAAACCATCGATTAACCCTTTTCTTTCCCACCGGTTTTGGATAAGATAAAGCGCTCTCATCGGGGTGCATTATCTTATCTTTTTTTATGTGTAAGATAACGCTGAGAAATACCCGCTGAACCTGATCTGATTAGTAGCAGCGAAGGGATTTGAGATTGCGTTTCCACACTGGTCACCGCACTTGAATTCTTTTCTTATATTTTTATAAAAAAGGATTTCTATCATGTTTTCATTAGCACAAAAATTGTTAAACCGTAGCATTATCTCCGCCACCATTTTATTGAGTGCCAGTGCGGCAATCAGCGCTGAAAAACCAACCTTAACCGTCTATAGTTACGACTCTTTCACCTCCGATTGGGGCCCCGGTCCGAAACTCAAACAAACATTTGAGCAGCAATGTCAATGTGCATTGACTTTCGTACCATTTGAAGATGGGGTGACCATGCTCAACCGCCTCTATTTGGAAAAAGGTGGCAAAGCCGATGTGTTGATTGGTTTAGACAATAATCAACTCGCCAATGCCCGCCAATCCAGTTTATTTGCAGAAAACAACGTCGATTTAAGCCAACTGACACTGCCAATTGCATGGCAAGACCGCACTTTTATGCCGTATGACTACGGGCAATATGCTTTTATCTACGATCAACAAAAATTGAAAAATCCGCCAACAAGTCTGAAAGCCTTAGTCGAACGCCAAGATCTGAAGGTGATTTATCAAGATCCACGCACCAGCACCGTCGGAAGGGGGTTATTAGCATGGATCAACACCGTTTATCCGCAAGATCAGGTCGAAAATGCATGGAAAACCCTGGCGAAACACACCGTTACCGTCGGCAAAGGCTGGTCTGAAACCTACGGTGCATTCTTAAAAGGTGAATCCGACATGGTGCTAAGCTATAACACGTCACCGCTGTACCACCAAATTCATGAGCAAAAAGACAATTACGCCGCTGCCGAATTTGAGGAAGGTCACATTGTGCAAATCGAACTCGCCGCCAAGTTGAAAAAAAGCCAGCAGCCCGAATTAGCCGAGCAGTTTTTAGCGTTTTTACTCAGCCCCGAAGCACAAAAAACCATTGCACTGCACAACATTATGCTGCCGGTAATCAAAACCGAAGTCGAACCACGCTTTGATCAATTTACACCGTTCAAAACCTTAGCAATTCCGTTCCCGAGCAGCGACGATAGCAAAGCACAAATTCAAGTTTGGCAGCAGGCGCTTAGCCAATAAATCTAACTTGAAATGAACAAAGTGCGGTCTAAATTTAGCGTTTACTGCCAAAAACAGAGCTTGCTCGGCTTGGCGGTCATCGCTTTTTTGCTGGCGCTCAGTGGCAACAGTTTGTGGCAACTATGGCGGCAGAGTCAAGATTCCTCTTGGTCTGTGTTGTTTGCTGACCGCTACTTTTGGCATATTCTGCGCTTCAGCCTGCTGCAAGCCACGTTCTCAGCGCTGCTATCGGTATTTATCGGGCTGCTCACTGCTCACGCCCTGTTTTACCGCACTTTCTGGGCAAAAAAATGGCTGCTGAAAATTTTTTCATTAACGTTTGTCTTGCCGGTGCTGGTAGCGGTTTTTGGTCTCATCGGTATCTATGGTCTGTCCGGTTGGTTAAACACCGGGCTCGGTTGGCTGCAAATCGACTGGCAACTGAAATTCTACGGGTTGAACGGTATTTTGATCGCCCATCTGTTTTTCAATCTGCCACTGGCAAGCAAGATTTTTTTGCAGGCATTGCATAGCATTCCGCAGCAGCAGCGGCAACTGGCAGCACAATTGAACATTCGCAACGGTCATTTTTTGCGTTTAATTGAATGGCCTTACCTACGCCAGCAATTATTGCCGGTGTTTGCCCTGATTTTCATGTTGTGTTTCACCAGCTTTGCCATTGTGTTGACCTTAGGCGGCGGTCCGAAATACACCACGCTGGAAGTGGCAATTTACCAAGCGGTGACGTTTGATTTTGATCTGGGCAAAGCAGCGATGCTGGCATTGGTGCAATTCATGTTGTGTTTTGTGCTGTTTCAAACCAGCAGCTATTTTAGCCGGCATACCCCGACGCCACTCAGCACCCAACACCGCTGGCGACAGCCACTGAACCGCACTTTTGTCGCTGTACATTGGATTACGCTGATTAGCGTTGCGCTGTTTATCGCCCTGCCGCTGCTGAATATTATCTACAGCGGTTTAACCTCCTCAGCACTATCAAAAATCTGGCAAAGTCCGCAGCTTTGGCAAGCGCTCGGCTATTCGCTGACCCTTGCGCCGTTTGCGGCTTTGCTGGCGCTGCTGTTGAGCATTGCGCTGCTGATCGGGGCACGCCGTTTGCGTTGGCACTACCAACTTAAAACCGCCAACATCATGATCAATATCGGTATGATGATTCTTGCGATCCCAACCTTAGTCTTGGCAATCGGGCTGTTTTTGCTGCTGCAACAACTGGATTTTGCGGTGTGGCACTTGTTTCTTATCGTTGCTTTGTGCAACGCCTTAATTGCCATGCCGTTTGTACTGCGCATTCTGGCGACACCGCTTAACAACAATATGCACCACTATGAAAATTTGTGCCAGTCACTCGGCATTCGCGGATGGACACGTTGGCGCTTAATCGAATGGCACAGCTTGCAAAGCCCACTGCGCAGCGCTTATGCCTATGCGATGGCGCTATCGTTGGGAGATTTCAGCGCTATTGCCCTGTTTGGCAACCAAGATTTCAGCTCGCTGCCACGCCTGTTGTATCAACAACTAGGACACTACCGCAGCCAAGAAGCGGCAGTTACAGCCTTGATTTTACTACTGCTGTGCAGCTTAATTTTCCTTGTGATCGAGAAAAACGATGATCAACCTGATACAACTAGAATTTAATTATAAACAAATGCCGATGCAGTTTGATCTGCAAATTCGAGCCGGTGAAAAAATCGCGCTGATTGGCGCTAGTGGTGCCGGAAAAAGCACACTGCTGAACCTGATTGCCGGTTTTGAACAGCCAGATAGTGGACAAATTTGGCTGAATGGCGAAAATCACAGCCACAGCCAACCGCACTTGCGTCCGGTTTCGATGCTGTTTCAAGAAAACAATCTGTTTAACCACCTCAGTGTAGCGCAGAATATTATTCTGGGTCTGCAACCGAATTTAAACATCAACGCCGAACAGCAGCAAGCCGTGTTATATATTGCAGACAAAGTTGGTTTAACCCCGTATTTGTCCCGTCTGCCGGAACAACTTTCCGGCGGGCAAAAACAGCGGATTGCCTTGGCACGCTGTATGCTGCGTGATAAGCCGATTCTACTGCTCGACGAACCCTTTTCTGCACTGGATACCGCACTTCGCCAAGAAATGCTACAATTATTGGCACAAATCTGTCGTGACAAAAACCTAACCTTGTTGATGGTCACGCATCAACCGCAAGAAGTTACGGACTTTGTTGACCGCACTTTGACAGTTGATCACGGATCTTTAATCGATAATCGAATCTTGTAAACAGCTATAGGACAGGTTGATTTTTCATTACTTTTCAGCAACATCGTTTTCCGCTAACATAAGCACCAACTTTCACCGGACTGTCAGGCAACGACACTCCAATAACGTATTACCGAGGAACAATATGACGATTCAACCGGTCGAGCTCAGCCGTTTAACCCCACACCCAAGCCTGGAATATTGGTCAGTGTGCAAAGTCGAAGCGCTGTTTGAAACTCCGTTTTTAGACCTGATTTATCGTGCGGCACAAGTTCACCGCGAACATTTTAATCCGCAAGCCATTCAGCTTTCTACCCTACTGTCGATTAAAACAGGCGGCTGTCCGGAAGATTGTAGCTACTGCCCGCAATCCGCCCGCTACCAAACCGGGGTACAAAACCAGCAGCTATTGGAAATTGATGAAATTGTTGAAAAAGCCAAAATTGCCAAATCTCGCGGTGCCGGACGTTTCTGCATGGGGGCGGCATGGCGCGGTCCAAAACCAAAAGATGTCACAAAAATCACTGAAATTATCAAAGCAGTCAAAGCGTTAGGCATGGAAACCTGCGGTACCTTCGGCTTGTTGCAAGACGGCATGGCAGAGCAGTTGAAAGAGGCTGGGCTGGATTACTACAACCATAACCTTGACACTGCACCGGAACACTATCATGAGGTGATCGGCACTCGCCGCTTTGATGATCGCATCAATACCTTGGGCAAAGTGCGGTCTGCCGGGCTAAAAGTCTGTTGTGGCGGCATTGTCGGCATGAATGAAACCCGCAAAGAACGAGCCGGCTTAATCGCCAGCCTTGCCAATCTGGATCCGCAACCGGAATCGGTGCCGATTAATCAGTTGGTGAAAGTTGAAGGTACGCCGTTGATGGACGCAGAAGATCTGGACTGGATCGAATTTGTCCGCACCATTGCTGTTGCCCGTATCACCATGCCGCAAAGCTATGTACGCTTATCCGCTGGACGGCAAGGTATGTCGGAAAGCATGCAGGCCATGTGTTTTATGGCAGGCGCCAATTCAATTTTCTACGGCGATAAACTGCTGGTGACCGAAAACCCACAAGAAGACGGTGACCGCCTGCTGATGGAGAAATTGGATTTAGAGCCGGAAACTGAAGAAAACCGTTTAAAGTAATCTAGGGTGCATTGATCTTTTAAGTATATTATTTGAGCTAAAACTAATCCTTTTAGCCTAGCACGGCAAAGCCGTACTAGGTTACGCATAGATCAGCCGCTTTGCGGCTGCTTCAGAGAGGCAAAGCCTCTCATCAATGCTTAACCGATTGCGACCGTAGGTCGCTGTCGGATAAAATCACACTCTTTTTGCTTGATTTATAAACACAAAAGATTAACAGACCCTAAAGTAGTTCAAATATAAAAAAATCGGGCGTTAATTAGCCGCCCGATTATCAAATACATTTAGTGACCACTACTCCTCACTATCAAACCAACCACGAATAAACTGAATTGATAGGAAAAGGGTGATCAACAGTAAGAAATACAGCACATAGCTGGCGATTGGCCAAGCAGCTGTTGCATTTTGATCGACCTCTTTCATTGAAGTCATATTGCGGAATTCATCGAACATCACCAAGCGCCAACCGTAATATTTGACCTGTACACTCTTTTTATCAACCGCAAAACTTTGTGCTCGCGCCTGCAAATCAGCAGAATTAAATTTAAAATAGAATGGAAAACCCCAGCGAGTATCTTCATTACGATAGACCATCACTTTGTCGTTTTCTGGATTTTGTGTATAAATATAATACACATCACGCGTCGGACCGTCTGCCGGATTGGCTTTAGTGATCGGACCATCTTTATCCACCCGCTTCACCTCAACGCCGGTAATATGGGTCACATCATAGTGAGGGAAATAAAAATTGACTGTTGCAAACAAAACAACATGGATCAATAAAGTGACTGCGATAAAAAAGAGTTTAGTCACACTGCGAAAACTGAGTTTAGCCATACCTTATCCCTCGGTTAATGATGAATCTGTCAGCACACTGACATTAAACAAACGTTCAAAATTTTGTGTGGTAATCTGTGCCAATTCTACCGCACTTACCCCTTTTAGTACTGCCAGATATTCGCATACTTCGCGCACATACGCCGGCTGATTCTGTTTGCCACGGTATGGCACCGGCGCTAAATACGGCGAATCGGTTTCCACCAACAGTCGATCCAGCGGTACGGTTTGGATCACATCACGAATCTCTTGTGCGTTGCGAAACGTGATAATGCCGGAAACCGAAATATAGAACCCCAGTTCCAGTGCCTGATCCGCCATCCATTGGTTTTCGGTGAAACAGTGTAACACGCCACCGCATTGCTGCGCTTGCCCCTGTTGCAGCAATGCCATGGTATCTTCTCTTGCCGCACGGGTGTGAATAATCAACGGTTTGTTCAACTGTTTGGCGATCTCAATTTGTTGGCTGAAAATCGCTTGCTGTTTTGCTTTGTTTTCGACGCTGTAGTAATAATCCAAACCGCACTCGCCGATCGCAACCACCTTTGGATCTTGCGCTAAGCGCTGCATTTTTTCAACATCAAAATCTTCGTCTTCCACATTTAACGGGTGCACGCCACAAGAAAGCGACACCTCGTGACGATGCGAAAGTGCGGTCTGTAGCCGTTCAAAACCGCTCAAAGTGGTGCTGATCGACAGCAAGTGCTGCACATCACTCGCTTTAGCTTTATCCACCACCTCGTCCATATTTTTATGTAATTTTTCATAATCCAAACTGTCTAAATGACAATGGGAATCGACAATAAACACTTATACCTCAATCTATTTTTCAAAAACATCACTAATTAATTTACTTAAACAATCCAATACGATCAACTCTTGGTTGACCGCATTGATTTGTGCAAAATCCTGTCGCAATTGTGAGACCAGTTGGTTCGCCTGCAAAAGTGCGGTCTGCGATAAACCTTGGCTAAATTGCTCAATGCCGTTGGCAATGTCTTGGTTAATCCAGCCTTGTTTAATCTGTAGTTTACACTTCAAGCTATCGCTAAAAAATGCCGACAGCCAATTCAGTTGGCGTTGCAGCAATATTTCGTCTTTAAAGGCAAACTGCTGTAAAAACGGTTCCAGTTGGCGATTTTGGTAAAACAACCAAAATTGGCGCAAAAACTGTTTTCGCAGCGGTAGCCAGCCCTGTTGCAACGCATTCAACGCCGCTAATGGACGGTTATAATTAACCCGAAGTGCGGTGGCAATCTCTTCATCCGATGCCGAAAATTGTTGTTGTAACCATACGGTCGCCAATTGCAACGGCGGTGCGATCA
The DNA here is from genome assembly GCA_006228005.1 of Testudinibacter crocodili. GTDB lineage: Bacteria > Pseudomonadota > Gammaproteobacteria > Enterobacterales > Pasteurellaceae > Chelonobacter. The sequence continues at coordinate 8,318 of VDHG01000029.1, read as the reverse complement.
GGGTTTGAACTTGGCAACGGCTGTAAATCGTCGGCATCAACGGTACCGCAATATCTGATAGCAACACAAAATAGGTTTGATCGGTTGGCTCTTCCAGTGTTTTCAACAATGCATTGGCGGCGGCTTCGCTCAACAGCTCAATCGCTGGCAGATACACCACTTTATTGCCGTCTTGGCGAGCATACTGTTGTAAATTGGCGATCAGCTCACGCACTTGATCGATACCGATATTTTTCCCTTCCTGCAACAGCAAGCGGTGTAAATCCGGGTGATTACCACTGTCGAACAATTGGCAGTGCTGACAATGCCCGCAAGCTTGCAATCCCGGCGCTGTCTGACATAGCAATCCTTTAGCGATGGCATTCAGTAAGGTTTCACTGCCCAATCCCGGTTCACTTTTAAACAACAACGCATGATGCCCATGACCCGCAGCAAAAGCGGCGTCTAATTGCTGAAACAGTGGCGCAAACCAAGGGTACATTGTTAGTTATCCTGTTTGGCAAACCAAGTGCACACCGCACTTTGCACATCGGCGGCAACTTGCGCCATCGATTGCGCCGCATCAATCAGCACTGCATTCGGATCGGCTGCAACTAATTCTAAATAACGTGCACGAGTGCGCTGGAAGAAATCCAGTTGCAGTTGTTCGATTCTGTCCAATTCACCACGACTTCTGGCGCGACTTAACCCCAGTTCGGGATCAATATCCAGATACAGCGTCAGATCCGGTTTGAAATCGCCCAGCACGGTATCACGCAGCGTTGCCAGCAAAGTGCGGTCAATTTGACGTCCGCCGCCTTGGTAGGCTTGCGACGACATATCATGCCGATCGCCCAACACCCATTTGCCGGCACGCAATGCCGGACGAATCACGTTATCGACCAATTGAATCCGTGCCGCATACAACATCAATAATTCTGCTTTATCGCTGATCACTTCATTGCCGTCGCCGAATTTAATCAGTTCACGCAATTTCTCCGCCAATGGTGTACCGCCCGGCTCACGGGTAAATTCAACTTGCGAAATACCATTCGCCTGCAATGCTTTCAGCACTGCCTCACGCGCAGTGGTTTTACCGGCACCTTCTAACCCTTCGAGTACAATAAATTTCCCGCACTTTTGCATCTTAATTTCCATTTTTTTGCGAACGCAGCCATTTTAGATATTGCTGCACCGCTTGGTTATGTTCCGCCAGACTGTTGCTGAATTTATGCCCGCCGCTGCCGTCCGCCACGAAGTAAAGTGCGGTTGTATCAGCAGGATGCGCCACCGCCTGCAAAGAAGCTTCATTCGGCATCGCAATCGGCGTCGGCGGCAAGCCGTCGATTTGATAAGTATTATAGGCGGTTTTCTCGTCCAAATCTTTGCGCCGAATATTGCCTTGATAGTTGTCACCCATGCCATAAATCACCGTCGGATCGGTTTGCAACCGCATACCGCGTTTTAAGCGGTTGATAAATACCGCCGCCACCTGTGGGCGTTCTGATGAAAGTGCGGTTTCCTTTTCCACAATCGACGCCAAAATCAACATTTCATACGGATTTTTCAGCGGTGAATCTTTATCCCGTTGTTGCCACGCCCTGTCCAACGCCTGCTGAGTGCGCTGAATCGCCCGTTGCAGCAAGCCCACATCTGTGGCATTAACCGTGTAATGGTAGGTATCGGGATAGATCCAACCTTCCAGATTTTTCAGGGTTTGCCCTTCTACCAGTGCCAAACCCAATAAATCAAACACCTCAGCTTCGGATTTCTCGCCCAATTGCAACTGCAAGTGCGGTGCGGCAGCCAGCGTCTGACGGATTTGCTTAAATGTTTCGCCATCACCGAAACGAATACCAAACTGCGCCTCTTTGCCGCTGTTCAACAACTGCAACAGTTCGGTCACATTGGTCACACCATTCAACGAATAGGTTCCGGCTTTGACCGCACTTAGCTCCGGCTGCAAACGCAATAAAAACGGGAAAAAGGTAGCGTCTTCAAGCAAACCTTGTTGCTGTAAAAATTCGCCCAATTTTTTACCCGTTGTGCCACGCTCAATCGTCAACAATTGATCGGCTTGCGCCGTGATCGGTTGCTGCGCCAGGTTTTCGATTTGCCGATAGCCCCAATAACCAGCACCGATAACGGCAATAAACATCAGCAAACTCAATCCCAAAAAGCAATAAATCAGTTTTTTCATCATTCACAATTCTTCAAATAAATACGCCGCTAGTTTAGCAGGAAACTGCGTTTGGTGATAGCAATCTGACAGCGTGATTTTTTGGCGGATTGTGTTCTAAGTCGTTGTTCAATTGTATGTCATATTCCGTCTAATTATTATGTGTGATTCATATACAACATCTAAATAATTTTCAATTCGTTTCTTGTTTTTTAAACCCTGTAAAAAAACCGCACTTTTATTGCTAAAAGTGCGGTTGAAAATTACTTAAGGTGAGGTATCAATTAAATGATAGTAATTCCTTGCTGAACATACACATCATCGCTTAAGTTTCCATTAGCTACAGAATGGCGATACACATCATATGTAATATTATCTACTTGTTTTCCATCCTCAACTTTTATCCAATTCCCACTACTAGAACGAATAGACCAGTCTACTAAGTTGGTGTCTGTATCTGTATTCCAATCATTCATACCAAAATCAACTTTCGCTGTCTTTTTATCAGTATTAGTTGTCGTTATGTATAAAGGGCCTTGGCGATCTGTATCATTAGCAAATGTATCAAAAGTGATATCCAATGCTGTTTCATTTTGTAAAATCACTTTTTCAAAGCCTGTAAAGTATTTACTATGCATATGAGTTACATGTGCACCCCAATATTTTGTAGTGCTATTTATAATGAGTGTATCATTTCCACTTCCACCATTAAAAATACCATCTAATCTCTCATTAGCTACACCATAATATGTCCAACTATTCCAGGTAACAGTGTCATCACCGGCCCCCATATTAGCAGTAGCAGTGCCACTATTCATACCAAAGTAGTCTTTAACTATAAGTGAATCATTACCATTGCCAAAATTAATTTTAGATGAGCCATAAACGCCTTTGCCAATAGAAACAGCATTATTACCATTTCCCATATCAATGGTACCAGATGTTAGGTAGCCATCAATAATTAAGGTGTCATTACCATTATCTAGACCATCATCCTTTAAGCTCTGAGCAGAAACATCATAGTCAAAAGTTTCATTTTTTAATCCAATTCCTGTTGCGTTACCGCCAATAATAGTCGCATCATCAACATCACCACTAACGAGCATTGTATCTGATCCAGTACCTAAAATAATAACACTCTTCTCTTTAACAGAACCGGCAGAATTACGACCATTATTAATGGCTGTTCCATCTAAAGACTGATTCGCTCGTAATGCGCTATCGGTGCTTTTATCTGTAACTATAAATGTATCATCACCGTCTCCCAAGTTAATGATAGAGTTGTTACTGACAATCCCACCTTGTAATTTGAGCAGGTCATTGCCACCACCGGTTAGTATTGTTGCATTTTGAATATCATCACGATCAGTGATACCATCAAAATCACCAATAATAATGGTATCTTGGCCACCACCAGAAGTAACCCAAGAACGACCAGAACCGCCAATAATATCATTACCTACCAACAACGTATTATTGCCTTCTCCTAAAGCAACGCCCCCACTCATATTATTACTACCAACACTTTGTGATAACTTCACATAATCATCACCGCCACCTGTTAATAAAACTGCGTTATTTTCAATCTGACCTTGTGCTAAGCCTGTTGTAACCGCACCACTCTCAGAATAGCCAATTAATACCTTATCAGCATCTTCCGTTGTGAATTGGTAGTTTTTATTCTTAGTATCCTGAGAAAAATTATGCCCAGATGAATCAACACCATTAGTATTGCTCAGTGTTTGGTTGTGCAAAAATGGAATTGCTAACACATTATTCACCGTGAAATCGACTGTAATCGCATCTGATTTCAAATTAGTCTGATCGACTGCAACAATTTTATAGTTACCAAACTGATTTGTGGACGTTTCATAATCATTGCTGTCAACTTGGCTGAATTCACTGTTTGTGCTGATTAACGCTCCCCCGCCTGATACCGTCAAATAAATCTCGCCTTTTGTATTAATCGCATATTTACCGTCCTCACTTCTGGCACTCATAGCGCCATTCGTGTGAACAAATAAATATTCTTTGATTTTATTATCTTCGTCTGTCGCCGCCACTGTTGCGATTGGTTTTTTGATTAAATGATTTTCAAAATACAGGAATGAAGCTTTTTCTTGGCTAAATACCGGTTGGAACAACACGTTGGTTTCAACTTGTGCCATCTTGCCGTTAGTGTCATTAACAATCAATTTTGAGCCGAAAAGCAAAAACTTTTTCTCAATTGTCACTTCGCCACTTTTAGGATCAAGCGATAATCCGTTAGAGTGGTTATTTTGTATTTTATCGCTCCTGATCCATTGATTTTCTGCGTTTTTTGTCACAATCACCGTTTGTGCTTCACCTTCGCTATCCGTCAATTGAATCTTCAATTCCCTCGAATTTTCCTGTGACGGCGCAACTTTCAGTGCGCCATTCATCGCCCAAATTCTCGGCATATCTGTCGCTTGACTTTCCGCAAACGGTTTCAACGATAAATTTTGATTATTTACTATTCTATTCACTGGCATAACCGCCTCTCCTGTTTCACTGTTAATCATTTGTGCAAAAACATTTAAAATAGTAACTAATAGTTATAATTTTAAATTGAAATTAAATTATCAGCTTTTAGCGACAATGACCGCAGGTTTTACATTAAAGATCATTACTATCAATAAAATAGACAAATGGGATTTTCCACATACAACATGTCAATAATCTTCGATTAGTTTTTTATTTTTCAAAACGTGTAAAAAAACCGCACTTTTATTGCTAAAAGTGCGGTTTGAGGTTAGTTAACGTAGGTTATCGGTTAGATAACGATAATGCCTTGTTGGATATAAACATCATTCAATGTATTGTTACCTGCGGCTGAATGGTGGTAAACGTCATAGCTTACGCCATCAACTTCAGTTGTTGATTGTTTAGACCAAGAACCTCTCCCTGCAAAATTATCTGACAAGTTAGCACTACTTGCAGAATCACTGTTATAGTTATTCTGTCCCAAATCAACTTTACTTCCGGCAACACCTTTAATATACAGTGGGCTTTCATTGGTCGTATCACTCAGCAAATCAGAATAACGGATATCAACCGAGTTACCTGAATTTTTCATTTCAATCACTTCAAAACCTTTGAATTGTGATGAACCCAAATTCGTTGGATTATTGGTACTACCAGTATGCGTATTGGTTGTAGTCGTCAAGATCAAGGTATCTTTACCTGCACCACCATCGATCTGATTTGTACTCGAGATACTCGTACCCCCCCAAGTTACCGTATCATCACCGGCGCCCATTGAGATGGTTGGATTTCCAGTACCAACACCCAATTGTCCATTGATAGTCAGCTGATCATTTCCACTACCAAAGGTCACACTTGAGTTGTTATTCAAACCACCACCGATTGTAAGAATGTTATTACCTTCTCCCATATCGATCTTCGCGCCATTTTGTACAATGCCTTTAATGATCACGATATCGTTGCCGTCACCCATATTAATCTGGGCAGTATCAATAATTCTATCGGCAGTAAGAATATCATTACCAGCTCCTAGATTCATTAAAGCGTTATCTTTAATCACACCTACCGTAACTTCATCATCTCCAGCCCCCAAATCTAATCGGCTTGAGCCACCCATTGTTCCTAATTCAGAAGTGTATTTACTCCACAGGTCTGGAGCTGATAAGCGATTATGATCCCAACCAATATAAATAACATCCTTGCCTACCCCTCCCTCAATAACTGATGAGCCTGCTATTCCAATAGTCATCACTTTATTTTCTTCCGTAACGCTGGTGTTTTTCTTATCCTTGCCATCATAACCATTACTCAAGCGAATATACGACTCTCCATAAATACCGTTACCGCCATAAACTTCTACAGTATCATTACCGCCTCCCATTTCAACAACAGAGTCCATAATTCCTCGAGGGTCTCCATAAGGTTTACCCAGTGCCATACCAATACTCAGTACATCATCATCATTTTCAGTTGAGCTGCCCAAATGAGCATAGGCATTATGCATGTAATAGCTGACACGAACCGTATCATCACCAGCGCCATCTCCAACACCAATAACTTTAGGAGCTCCTGAAGTATCTGGCACAGTTATTACATCTGTTTTACTTCCGCCAAATATACGTACGAATTTACTGTTACCATCAGCAGGACTCATACCTGTTCTAACCCAATTTGCAGCTGCTAAATCACGCATAACCTCAATTTTATCATTACCTTCTCCTAAATAGACTTCTGTAGGCAAAGGATTCCACAGAATTGTTAAATCAGTACCGATAGATTCACGAATACGAACAAAATCATCTCCTGCACCCAGATCTAATACTGCTCCATCGCCTCTATAGGTTCCATCTCGCTGAACATTACCACTGCCACCATTGGTTGTTGCACTAAACTCATCACTATAACCAATGAATAAAATATCATGTCCATCTGTTGTAAAAATAGATCCTGCCCCTGTGCCTGTTGAATTAACACCATTTTCAGGATCAAGCAGTACATTTAACTTATCAAGATTCTTGACATCATTAATTTTAAAGGTGGCAGAAACAAATTCATCGCCTCCATTAGTAGAGGAATAAATTAGTTCTTTAGATATGCCATTTGGAGTAGTAGTTTTGTAAACCTCATAATCGTTATAAGCATTTCCCGTGCCATTTACAAACTGCCCCTGAATAGGATATTCACCAGCTGATGTAGTATTATTTCCTTTAGCACCTTGCTCAGTTAAATAAATATTACCAGTAGTACCATCAATCATATAATTTCCTGATTGATCATAATAGAAGCCATTAACTTTAGTTCCGTCTACAAATCCTTTAAATCCATTAGTATCAACAGTTCCAAGAATAATTTGATATTTTGCCTCTCCATTGCCAGCATAAAATGGTTTAGTAAGCTGATCCCACCCGTAATAACCACTATTTTCAGTATACTCGATTAACACTGGTGCTCTAGCAGCCTTCTCACCAATATTTCCTGCATCATCTGTGATTTTGGCGGTAATTATCGAAGTATCAAGAGTATAATCATTAGGGATAGTTACTTTATTTCCATCAATCTTAACTCCAACATCACTTGAAACCCAAGTATCACCTTGCTTAGTCAAAGTAATATTTTTATGCTCACCATTAGGCATCGTTACGCTAATTATCGCAGATTTAGCAGTATCTAAAGGTAAAGTTACATCAACAGTACCATCCGTTGTTTTTGCATTGAATGATGGAATTTGAACCACCGTATCTACAGAAAATACCGCACTTTCTCTACCTGTACCAGAGTTACCCACAAGATCAGTGAAGGTATTATCAGCCACTTTGATAGTAAGATTACGATAATCTTCAACATCAGCTGTCGGTGTAAAAGTTACACTCCATCTACCCGGTAAAGCTCCCTTTGTTAAATTACTAAATGTACCAATCTCAACTTCTACATTATTTTTAAATAATTTGACATCATCTAGATCAAAACCGCTGACCTCCTCACTAAAACCAAAAGCAATAATAGCTTTTTCACCTTTTTTCAAGGTCTGACCAGCTGTATCATTAGTTCTATCACTAGACAAAATAGTGATTGAATCTAATGTTGGTGCTTTAGTATCAATAATATAGTTTGGAGATTCTGCTGGCGTACCATTATTGCCAGCAAGATCCTGATAACCAGCACCAACACGGATATTATTAGTCTTATCATCAACACCTTTATTTGGCGTAAATGTTGCCGTCCATGTCACACCATCATCAGTAGTATTTAAATTACTCAAGACACCATTTTCGGCTGTAATATCGTTAATATCAAACTCAGTAATTTTCTCAGAGAAAGTAAAAGTCACAATTGCAGTATCATTACCGAAAAGGTTCACGTCACTCATTGAAATATCAACTGTTGGTGCCGTGCTGTCCGGCGCTGTCGCCGTCGCCGCATCAGAACTGTTGGCATTGCCATCCGTTGCGACCGCGCTGACTTCACTGCCGTCTTGCAACGCACCTTTATCAAAGGTTACCGTGCCGTCAGTATTGACCGTCATCCCTTCTACAGGTTTATCCGCTGACCAGCCCGCATCCTCTTTGGTTAACGTAACAGTCTGCTCTGTGCCGTCTTTATCCGTCACTTTCACCGTCACCGTCTTCACATCCGCTGCCGGTGGTGTCACTTTGAC
>VDHG01000028.1 GCA_006228005.1 Testudinibacter crocodili | reverse complement strand
CGCCTGGGATGCCTTGTTCCCCCTGAGCGCCGGTATCACCTTTCTCGCCTGGGATACCTTGTTCACCCTGAGCACCGGTATCACCTTTCGGGCCTTTGAAATCTGGATCGTCTTTAATATCGTTTTTGTTCAACGAGAAGGTAATTTTTCCACCGACCTGAGCGATATTAATTCCGGTTCCACCGACTAATTCCAGCGTATCGCCAAACTTAATCTCGAACGGCACCATGTTGTTATAACCACCGTGATCTCCATTACCACTGGTGAAAATATTCCACACAGGCGCATTTAAGACCGAAAATAGTTGGCTGCCGTTGATCGCATCAGTTGATGTCGCCGAAATGCGTCCTGCTGCCAAATTAGTCAGACGGCGTACAGTCGTTGACAAACCGTTTCTGTCGGTAGTGCCTAAACTAACTGTGCCCGAAACCGTATTCCTCATACCATTTTGGAAACCATCGTAAGTCATACCGTTTACTGTCGCTTCAGTAACAGCCATTGGCATTGCACCGTTCAAGTTTTCAGTCTGCGATCCTGCACCTAAAGCCACATCAAACATATTGTATGCCATAGCACCCGAACCTAACGCAACGGCACGATTAACCGACAAACCGTAATTCACCCGATTACCAATCAAAACGCTTTCCGCAGTAGTTGATTGAGCGGTATCACTGCTGCCATTACCTGCATTCAAGCCTATAATGACATTATTGTTACCGGTAGTATTACGTCCTGCACCATTACCGATCGCTATAGTACTACTTCCAAGCGCATGCGCATTAACACCAGCTGCCAACGCATTAACGCCACTCGCACCGTCATTATTGTAATTACCTTGCTGCACACCATTATCATTTACGCTATAATAATGGGTTAACTGTCCCGCAATTTGGTATAACTGGCTACCGTTGATGGCGTCAGTTGAATTTGCTGAAATTAAGCCCGGTGCCACATTTTGAATACGGCGGGTTTGAGTACCATTGCCAACACTGACAACACCAACAACTTGATCACCACCGGCAAAATTCAATGCGAGAGTATCACTGAATTGATAGCTCTGATAATTCTTGTCGATACCTTTGGTTCTGCTGTTGTCATCCGCCAAATAAGCGGTTGAATCCCCCAAGAACACGGAATTTTCAACGGTTGTTTTCACCCGATTACCCAGCACAAACACATTCTTTTGCTGTACGCTGTTATCGTAACCAACAATGGCAGAATTTGAAGCATCCACTTCACTCTGAATGCCGTCTGCTGTGGCAATCACCCCGTTGGCATCACGGGTAACTGCCTCACCACCTAGATTGTTGCGTCCGCCAAAAATAAATGAATTATCGGTGGTTGCACCAATGGCGTTGTTGTTGCCCGCAGAGAAGCTGTTGCTACCGGCTACGATAGACGGATCGCCGACCGCACTTGAACCCTCACCGCTGACTAAGTTGCCCTGACCAATCGAAATTGCTGATTTTGCCAAAGCCTGTGCGCCGCTGCCGATGGCAATGCTGTCGTCGGCATCGGCACCCAGTTCTGCTGCGGTGCCGATCACCACGCTGTTGTCCACACCGTCGCCCACTCGGACATTACTGCCGCTGATAAAGTTATTGTTGAGATTAGTACCAAGGTACGCCTCTTTCGGAGCACGATTGAAACGCTCTGCGCCTGTGCCGTTAAAGTTTGCCGCCCCGCTGTCGCCGTCGTGGAACGACAACACCACATTACGCTTGGCAAGATTATCCGCATCTGCGCCTTTGAGTTCATTAAAGTTACCCATCACGATGTTTTCATTAGCATTAGCCACAGTATTGTAGCTGCCTGTAATCACCGTATTATCGACATTGGTGCCAGTATTGCGGTAACCTGTAAGCGAGTTAAATGCGCTGAATGTGCTATAGCCGTCGGTAACGTTATCCGCACGGTTTGTATAAGCATATCCTGCTTCCGGTGCGCTGCCGATAAGGGCGTTGCCGACACCGGTTAGGTTGGAGAACAAGGCGTAATCGGCTGTGTTCGAGCCACCGATGGTGCTAACCGATGCCAATTCACCCGCAGCCATCGTGTTGCGCAACACCGTTGCCGGATTGCTCTCTAATGCTGCGCTGGCAAAACGGCGTTCTAATTCAAGATAGCTATTGGTCACGGTGTTGCCTGCGCCCAATTGCACGCTGCCGTTGCTATTGCTGGAAAGGTTTGCCAATCCACCGCTGTAGCTTGCCATTCCATCGAAATAGCGAGGAGCTGTCGTACTGCCCGGCTGCATCGAATTGGCAGAAATCGTATTGTACGCCCCACTGATCGTCGCACCGAAGCCTTGTGAGAAATAACTAGGAGAGAAAAAGCCCGCACTATAGGTAGCAAATCCATTTTTAATGCCTGAGCCAGTACCGATCACCGTGGTCGCGGTACCTCCGCCGTAAGAGTTGCTGCCGACGACAGTTGAGGCACGGAAATTTTGCTGGCTATTGCTATAGCTCGTATCTTTATTTCCGCCGATATAAATTGCATTTTCGGTAGCTCGTGCACCGTCACCGATTGCAATCCCAGCCACTTTATTAGTGGTAGGAATATAACTGAAGCTTGCTCCATAACGTGTATTTTGCACGGTGGCATTTTTACCGATGGCAACACCACCTGCATCTTTGCTCACGTTTGCCCCCGAGCCGACAGCAACACTATCATCAGAATAGGCTTTGCTGTTAAAACCAATAGCTGTCGCGTTTTTGGCAGAAACATTAGCATAAGTAAGCGCTTGCCCTTGCACCAAAGCATTTGTCCCAATTGCCACGCTATTTGAAGTATCAAGAGCGGTATTGGCATTAATCACACGAGCATTCACACCCACCGCCGTGCTTTGCGCAGAGTCGGCACGGGCATTTACACCTGCTGCCAGCGAATCGGTTCCTTTTGCGCCGTCATTATTATAGTTGCTGCCTGAAGCCTGCTTGGTAGAGTTCACGCTATAATAGCGGCTAGAGGCACCGCCCACTTCTGTGTCTGCTGCATAAGCCGAAGCACCGGCAAACGCCACAGAGAGTGCTAAAAAGATTTTACTCAATGAAAAATTTATTGATTGACTAGCTGGGGAGATTTTTTTGGATTCGCTTGCCACTTTGCCGTGACGAGAAGCTAACTCGGAAACTACGACCAAAGCCTGTTTTGCAACGCTCCAAACAACTTTGTAAATTTTATTCATAAACACCCCTTAGCTAACCATGATATACATAAGTATACATTATTTTTAAATAACAACAAAATACTAAAGATCTCTATTAAATCATTTTTTTTATTTATTTTCTATTTTTATATTTTATTTAAATAAAAAAACAGAAAGTGAACAATAACAGTTTATTACTCAACCAATTGTAATATTTTGTTTTTTAAAGAAATAAAATGAACTTATTTTCTTTTTCCATTGTCAATAAAATAATAACGGGCATGACTAATATTGATGATAAATGGACTAGCGAAGATAAGGGGAAATAGAGCAATTCAAAATGCGAAATAGCTGCCATTTCAGATTCTGAGAGCGATATTATCAATAATACTATAAGGTGATTTCTTGATATTTTGCCAAATAACAGTCAAAGATCTCTCCATTTGAAGAGATGATTTCAATCATAAAAGTAAATAGGTAGGTAGTTATGAGATGAGTATCGACAAAATTTGATCGGATAACCGCACTTTGTATCCCGAAATGGGTGGTAAAAGTGCGGTTTTGCTGTCTGAAAATAGCTTAGAAGCTTAATGCGCTGTCGCCGTTCTCGTCCTTAATCCGATTCGGCAAGCCCATTTGGTTGAGCAGGTTAAGGAATGGTTTTGGATCCAGTTGTTCCACATTCACCATTTTTTGCACATCCCAGGTGCCTTGCGCTACCAAAATTGCGGCAGCGACCGGCGGTACACCAGCGGTGTAGGAAATACCCTGACTACCCACTTCTTCGTAGGCCTCTTTATGATCAGCAACGTTATAGATAAAGACCTCTTTATCTTTACCGTCTTTTTTGCCTTTCGCTAAGGTACCAATACAGGTTTTGCCGCTGTAATCCGGTGCCAGTGAGGACGGATCCGGCAGCACCGCTTTCACCACTTTCAACGGAATCACTTCCAGCCCCTCGGCAGTGGTGACTGGTTGTTCGGATAATAAGCCCAGATTGTTCAACACCGTGAACACATTAATATAATGCTCGCCAAAGCCCATCCAGAAACGGATATTCGGCACGTTTAGATTTTGCGACAGCGAATGAATTTCGTCATGTCCTGTCATATATGAGGTTTGCCGACCGACAACCGGCAGGTCGTCCGTCCGCTTGATTTCAAACATTTGATTACTGGTCCACTGGCTGTTCTGCCAACTCCAGACTTCGCCGGTAAATTCACGGAAATTAATTTCCGGATCAAAATTGGTGGCGAAATAACGCCCATGGCTTCCGGCATTAATATCAATAATATCAATACTATCCGTTTGATCTAAGTAGTCATTAACCGCAACCGCTGCATAGGCATTGACCACGCCCGGATCAAACCCGACACCCAAAATAGCGGTGATGCGATTGGCTTCGCATAATTCACGACGTTGCCATTCGTAATTATTGTACCATGGTGGGGTTTCACAAATTTTATGCGGTTCTTCGTGGATTGCGGTGTCGAGATAGGCTGCGCCAGTTTCAATACAGGCTTGCAGCACCGACATATTTAAGAAGGCGGAACCGACGTTAATCACAATTTGTGCTTCGGTTTCTTTGATAATCGATTTGGTTGCTTCGATATTCAGCGCATCCAGCTCAAAGCAGGCAATTTCTGCTGGTACTTTGAAGGCGTTCTTTTCGCGTACACTGGCTGCAATCTCTTGGCACTTGCTAATGCCGCGCGAAGCAATCGCGATAGAGCCTAAAATATCATTGTGTTGGGCACATTTATGTGCGACCACTTGAGCGACGCCACCGGCGCCAATAATCAAGATGTTTTTTTTCATGTTTGCATAATCCTCCTTAATGTCAGATTACAACCGCACTTTTCATTCCAAAGTGCGGTCATAACCGGCATTGCGTTTAATCTTGCCGCTGTCGGCAAAACCTGATTGATTCGTTGAAGCCGCTTGCTGCCGTCAAAAAACCTGGCTAAGACAAGCTGTCAACGTAATCGTCAAAATTGAATTGTTTGATTAATTTAATCTCGCCATTCAATTCTTTGCTGGCAATGGACGGCATATTGACGCCATTAAACCAATTCTTTTTCACCATCGTATAACCGGCGGCATCACAAAAAGAGAGGCGATCACCGATTTTCAATGGCTGTGGAAAGCGATATTCGCCGAAAATATCGCCGGCAAGACAGGATTTGCCACAAACCATATACTGATGTTCACCACTGTTCGGCAGCAATTTTGCAGTTTGGCGATAGATCAGCAAATCCAACATATGCGCTTCGATCGAGCTGTCGACAATCGCCAAATTTTTGCCATTATACAAGGTGTCCAATACCGTCACTTCCAGACTGGTGCTGAGCGTAATCGCCGCTTCGCCCGGCTCTAAATACAGCTGCACCCCGTATTGTTCGGCAAACTGTTTTAACCGATCGGCAAATTGATCGAGCGGATAATCGGCGCCGGTGAAATGAATGCCGCCGCCCAAACTGACCCAATCCACTTGATACAGCAACTCACCGAATTCGCGTTCGATGTGTTTTAACATCTGATCGAAGCGATCAAAATCGCCGTTTTCACAGTTATTATGGAACATAAAACCGTTAATCAGCGGCATCACATCACGGATTTTTTCAATATCCCACTCGCCCAAACGGCTGTGCGGGCGTGCTGGATCCGCCAGAATAAAATCGGAGGTGCTAACACGCGGATTAACCCGTAAACCACGTTGAATATCACGCGCTTGATCAGCAAAACGGGTTAACTGACTGATGGAGTTAAAGATAATTTTATCCGCATTGGCTACTACTTCGGTAATTTCCGCATCACTATACGCCACGCTGTAGGCATGGGTTTCGCCGCCAAATTTACGATGTCCGAGTTTGACTTCATACAACGAAGAGGAAGTCGTACCGTCCATATAATCACGCATCACATCAAACACGCCCCACGTGGCAAAACATTTCAGCGCCAACAACGCTTTTGCGCCAGAACGCTGCCGCAGATAGGCGATTTTCTGCATATTGGCTAACAGTTTGCTTTTATCAATCAGATAATAGGGAGTGGTTAATTCAGTCATTTTCTTTTCACATGCTATAAAAAAATTGGTTGATTAAGAGAATATCCTAATCAACCTATTGATATTATTAAAATTTAATTTCTACTGATTGTAGAGGCGGTTTAACGTTAATTACCAGCCTTTCACCACAGAATCTTTAAACTCTTGTTTGGCTTTCTCATATACCGCATCAGAGTTGTAGGCTTTGACAAAATTGACCACATCCTGGTCATCTTTGTTATCTTCACGCGCCACAATGATGTTCACATATGGGGAATCTTTGTCTTCCACAAAAATCGCATCGCTACTTGGGAACAAGCCTGCTTGTCCGGCATAGGTGTTATTGATGATCGCAAAATCCACTTCCGGCAACACTTGCGGCAGCAATGGTGCTTCCAACTCACGAATTTTTAGTTTTTTTGGGTTTTCCACAATATCAAGTGCGGTCGGGGTTAAACCGACGCCGTCTTTCAATTTCAACAAACCTTGTGCTTGCAACAGCAACAACGCACGTCCGCCGTTAGTCGGATCGTTTGGAATAGCTACGGTTGCGCCGTCTTTCAATTCGTCCAATTTGCTGATTTTTTTCGAATAACCGGCAATCGGGTAAACAAAGGTATTGCCGACAATCACTAAGCCTTTCAAACCGCGCGATTCCACTTGTGCATCTAAATACGGTTTATGTTGGAACGCATTGGCATCAATCGATTTTTCTTCCAGTGCTACATTTGGGGTCACATAGTCGGTAAATGGTACTAACTCCACTTCTAAGCCATATTGGTCTTTAGCGACTTGTTTCGCCACTTCCGCTACAGAAAATTCAGGACCGGTTTGAATGCCGACTTTGATTTTGCCGTCTTTCGCCAACACTGAACCGGAAAATGTTACAGCGGTCGCCAGTGCGGTTAAGGTGAAAATATTTTTTAACTTCATCATCATTTCCTTACGTTATTAATGGATAAAAATACGCTAAACCGAGTGCTAGCGGTGATCAACATAGCGGACTAAACGATCCCCTACAAATTGAATAAGTTGTACCAATACCACCAAAATCACCACCACCGTGGTCAGAATTTCAGGGACATTAGTTTGATAGCCGTAACGAATCGCCACATCGCCCAAACCGCCACCGCCAACAATGCCTGCCATTGCGGAATAGTTGACCAACGCAACCAAGGTGATGGTCATGCCGTTGATCAGCGCCGGTTTTGCTTCGGCTAATAAAAATTTGACGATAATTTGAATATTGCTGGCACCCATCGCACGGGCTGCCTCGATCAAACCGCTCGGAATTTCGAGCAATGCCCCTTCGACCAAGCGTGCGATAAACGGAATTGCCGACACCGTCAGCGGTACGATCGCCGCCGTAGTGCCGATAGAGGTGCCGACCACTGCACGCGTGAACGGAATAATCCAAAACAGCAAAATCACAAACGGAATCGCCCGTCCGATATTCACCGCCATGCTCAGTAAGCGATAAAATTTTGGATTCTCTTTAATCCCACCCGGCTGTGTAATAAACAGCAGCACACCGAGCGGAATAGCAAAGATTGCGGCTAAAAAGCCGGAAGCAAACACCATATACAGCGTTTCACCGCTGGCTTGCAAAATCATCTGCCACACTTGTGGCGTTAAACGATCAAACATATCCCAGCACCTCAACCCGCACATTATGTTCCATTAAATAAATTTTTGTTTCGGTAATCGCATCTTCCGGACCTTCGACTTCCGCAATGGTAAACCCGAACTTCACGCCACCGATATAATCAATTTGCGACACCAAAATACTCAAATCCACGCCAAACTTTTTCGAGGTTTGTGACAACAGCGGCGCATCGACCGAACGTCCGGTAAATTCAAATTTGATAATCGGATAAGAGTTCGCACCCTTCGGGGCAGCGGAGAGCTGCTCCATATACTCTTTCGGCAGGTTAATCCGAAAGGTCGATTGGATAAAACTTTTTGCCAATTCGGTTTTCGGGTTAGAAAAAATTTCGCTGACACTACCACTTTCAACCAATTGCCCCTTATCAATCACCACCACCTGATGGCAAATCTGCTTCACTACTTCCATTTCGTGGGTAATCAACAAAATAGTCAAGCCCAATTTCTGATTGATCTCTTGCAACAGTGCTAAGATTGACTGGGTCGTCGCCGGATCCAGCGCACTAGTGGCTTCGTCACACAATAACACTTTTGGCTCAGATGCCAAAGCACGCGCAATTGCCACCCGTTGTTTTTGACCGCCGGACAGATTGCTCGGATACACGTGCTTCTTATCACTCAAGCCGACCAATTCCAGCAATTCATCAACACGTTTGGTCAGCGTTGCTTTATTCATGCCGATCAATTCCAATGGTAGCGCCACATTGCCAAACACCGTACGGCTACTCAACAGGTTAAAATGCTGAAAAATCATACCGATATGGCGACGGGCAGCAACCAATTGTATGTCACTCATTGCGGTCAACTCTTCACCATCCACAAACACTTGCCCGCTGGTCGGCTGTTCCAGCAAATTGGCACAACGAATCAGCGTGCTTTTTCCGGCACCCGACGCGCCGATCACGCCACAAATCTGCCCTTTCGGAATCTCCAGATTGACGTTGTCAAGTGCGGTCAGCTTTTTGCCTTTGACCTCAAAAATTTTATTAATATTTTTTAGCTTAATCATATAAGCCCTTTATAATGGGGATTATCAAAATGATTTTGCTATTTTAGACGTCCAGATTGCTATGTCAACCAGTAGTTAGTACTTTTTTATAACAACAAATTATAAGCTATCAACTTTATAGCAAAATCCGTTGATAGCTTGCTGCTTCTGCGTCTTTTTGTGCTAAAAAGTACTATGCTAAACAGCAAAACATGAATTTAAGTGAGGAAAATGTGGAAAAAGCAATTTTTTTAGATCGTGACGGAACCATCAATATCGATCACGGTTATGTATATGAAATTGATCGGTTTGAGTTTATCGACGGTTGCATCGAAGCCTTGCTGGAATTAAAACAAATGGGCTATTTGCTGGTGTTGGTCACCAATCAATCCGGCATTGCTCGCGGTTATTTCAGTGAAGATCAATTTTTGCAACTGACGGAATGGTTTGACTGGTCGCTGGCGGATCGCGGTGTCGATTTCGACGGCATTTACTACTGCCCGCACCTGCCCGACGGCATCGGCGAATACCGCCAAGACTGCGACTGCCGCAAACCCAAACCGGGTATGTTGCTGCAAGCGATTCAAGAATTGAACATCGACCCGAACCACTCTTTTATGGTCGGTGACAAAATCGAAGATCTCATGGCAGGTAAAGCGGCTGGTATCGCACATAATATCTTGGTTCGCAGCGGCAAAACCGTCACCACTGAAGGCGAACAATTCGCCGAAGCAGTGCTGGATTCAGTGGCGGATTTGCCTAAATATATCGCTAAGTTTAAATAAATAAAAAAAGCCATCAAACCTGAGATTCGATGGCTTCGCTGTGTTATATATTTTTATTGCAACAACGAAATATCCGCCACTTGCAAGAACAATTCACGCAGATTGTGTAATAGTGCCAAGCGGTTGTTGCGCAACGCTGGATCTTGCGCATTCACCATCACATTATCGAAGAAATTATCAATCGGCTGACGCAAGGCGGCTAGCTGCTCAAGTGCGGTTTGGTAGTCGCCGTTGGCAAACAGCGGTTGCAATTTTTGTTGCAACGCCGTCACTTGCTCCGCCAACGCAATTTCCGCTGCATCTTGGCACAAAGTGCGGTTGACTACAGTCGGTAATTCGCCTTCCACTTTTGCCAAAATATTCGATACACGTTTGTTGGCGGCTGCCAGCGCTGCGGCGCAATCTAAGGTGCGGAAATGTGTCACCGCGCGCACGCGTTTGTCAAAATCGGCAGGTTTGGTCGGACGGCGTGCCAACACTGCTTGGATCACATCAACACTGAAGCCTTCGTCTTGGTACCAGGCACGGAAACGACCGAGCATAAAGTCCACTACGTCCGCCACCACGTTGGCATTGCTCAGCTTATCACCGTATAATGCCACTGCACTTTCAACCAGTTGTTGTAAATCCAACGGCAGTTTTTTCTCGACGATAATCCGCAACACACCCAAGGCGGCACGGCGCAACGCAAACGGATCTTTATCACCTTTCGGGTGTTGCCCGATACCGAAAATGCCGCTCAGGGTATCCAATTTATCCGCCAACGCCACTGAACACGCCACCAGACTGTGCGGTAGTTCATCACCGGCAAAACGTGGCATATATTGCTCGTTTAACGCCACTGCTACGGCTTCATCTTCACCATCATGACGAGCATAGTGCATCCCCATCACGCCTTGCGTATCGGTGAATTCAAACACCATATTGGTCATCAGATCACATTTCGACAGCAAGCCGGCACGTTTGGCTTGAGTTTCATCCGCACCGATTTGTGCCGCGATAATACCGCTTAGTTGCTCGATTCTTACAGTTTTGTCACGCAAAGTGCCCAGTTGTTGTTGGAACAACACTGTTTCCAAGCGTGGTAAATTGTCTTCTAAACGCTGTTTTAAGTCAGTTTTAAAGAAAAATTCCGCATCGCTTAAACGTGGACGCACTACTTTTTCGTTACCTTCGATGATCGCCGTTGGATCTTGCGGATTGATATTGGAAACAAAGATAAAGTGCGGTAATAATTTTCCGTCTTTGTCATAAATCGGGAAATACTTTTGATCGCCTTTCATGGTGTAAACCAAGGCTTCCGCTGGCACCGCCAAAAAGCGCTCTTCAAAGGTGGCGGTCAGCACATTCGGGTACTCCACCAATGAAGTCACTTCGTCCAGCAGATCGTCTTCGATATCGGCAATGCCACCAAGTGCGGTCGCAGCTTGCTCCGCTGCTTGACGGATAATCGCTTTACGCTGCTCAAAATCGGCAATCACGCTGCCTTTTTCCGCTAACAACGCAGGATATTGATCGGCGTGACTGATTTGGAATTCACGCTCGCCTAAAAAACGGTGCCCGCGAATAGTCGTGCCACTCGCTACGCCCAAAATTTCACCTTCAATCAGCTCATCGCCCAATAACAAGGTGACAGTATGCACCGGACGGATAAATTGCACGGTTTTGTCTGCCCAACGCATCGGCTTGGCAATCGGTAATTTATCTAACGCATTGGCGACCAAATCGATCAACAGCGTTTTAGTCTGCTTGCCGGCTTCCAACGTGCGGTAAAACAACCATTCGCCTTTATCAGTGGCGACTCGCTCCGCCTGCTCCACGCTGATGCCACAACCACGCGCCCAGCCCTCCGCTGCTTTGGTCGGCTTGCCTTCGGCATCAAACGCCGCCGACACTGCCGGTCCGCGTTTTTCGATCAGCTTGCTCGGCTGTTCAGTCGCTAACGCGCTCACTTTCACCGCCAAACGACGTGGTGCCGCAAACCATTCTACGTTGTCGAAGGCTAAGCCTTCTTGAGTTAGGGCTTGCTGTATATTCTCGGCAAATGCGGTTGCCAATTTTTTCAACGCCTTCGGTGGCAGTTCTTCTGTGCCGATCTCGGCAAGGAAATTTTGTGTTGTCATTTTTGTTCTCTTTATTAACTTAACGTAGCTTAACCACGTTTTATTCATCAAACATAGTCTATTAAAAACCGCACTTTAGTGCCTATTTTAAGGCGGAAGTGGGGCTTTATTCATGAGAAAATCGCTGTTTTGCTTTTTTGACCGCCAAATGCAATCGCTGTTCTAATAACTTTTTAGACGGTAATACGGTTAAATACTCAGCAATATGGATATCCGATTGTTTTAAATCCAATAATTCTACTTGTTCTTGCTTTTTTGAAGTACATAGAATAATGCCCAATGGTGGATTTTCATCTTCTTCCTGTTCATATTTTGCCAACCATGCCAAATATAATTCCATTTGGCTCTTATGCGAGTGATTGAATGCTTCCGTTTTAAGATCAATCACCACTAAGCGTTTTAATTTTCTGTTATAAAATAACAAATCAATATAAAAATCATCGTTATCAATTTGAATTCGTTTTTGTCGGGCAATAAAGGTAAAACCAGCGCCCAATTCTAACAAAAATTGTTCTATTTCACGCAAAATAGCATCTTCAAGATCTTTTTCTAAATAACGATCATTCAACTCTAAAAAATCCAAAATATAGGGATCTTTTAATACCAAAGATTGATTATACTGCCCCTGCTTTCTTAATAAATTAAGCTCTTGAATAACGGTTTCATCGGGCTTTTTAGAAATCGCTGTCCGTTCAAATAATAACGAACCGATTCGCTCATCTAAGGTTCGAGTAGACCAGCGTTCTTGCGCCGCCATCGTGGCATAAAATTCACGTTTTATGGCATCATCAATGTAGGATAATTGAGTAAAATGACTCCAACTCAATTTTGCAGACAGTGTCTGCAAAATTTGAATATCAGGAAAAGCAATTGAGAATTTAATCATTTGGGCAAGATTGCGCTTACTCCAACCTTTGCCAAATTGCACTGTCAAATGCTTGGACAATACAGCAAGAATTTCCTGCCCATATTTAGCCCGTTCACCTTGCAATACTTGTTGCTGAATTCGCTGTCCGATATGCCAATACAATAAGGTCAATTCTGCATTCACAGCAACCGCCGCTCGCTGTTTTGACGATTGGATCAATTCACTGATTTCGTTCACAAAGGTTTGTGATTTTTCTAATGAAATTAAAAGGTTATTATCCATTTAGTTATACTTTACTTTATACATTGCCGCTGCTTCTCGCACTTGCATTACACTAGTCGTCAATTGCCGTTCCAATTCTTGTTCGGTTGGTAAATATGCGACATATTTTGAGCTGAAAATCTGTTTTCTGTCGGCAAGTACCGAATATTTCGCCACTGCTTCGCTGTGTTCGCTGCATAACACTAAACCGATGGTCGGGTTATCATCTTCGCCTTTAAATTGCTCGTCATATAACCGTACATAGGTATCCATTTGCCCGATATCTTGATGCTTCAATTTGCCGATTTTGAGGTCAATCAATAAAAAACATTTCAGTTTGAAATTATAGAAAACCAAATCAATATAAAAATCTTCATCGTCAAACCGTACGCGTTTTTGTCGTTCAACAAAGGCAAAACCTTTACCGAGTTCCAACAGAAAATCTTGCAAATTGCTAATAATCGCTTGTTCAATCTGGTTTTCTTGATAGGTTTTATCCTGCAAATTCAGAAAATCCAAAATATAGGGATCACGCAGATAATCTTGAATAGTTTCTTTCAGCGGTTCGGTTTTTTGCTCGGCTTCCTGTACCACAACAGCTTTATTTTGGCTTGCTAATAACCGTTCGTAATATAAAACCGAAATTTGGCGATCTAAGGCTCTAGCAGACCAGTTATTTTCAATCGCTTCTTGCTGATACCATTGCCTCGCTTGTGGGTTTTCAATGCGAATTAAACTTCGATAATGTGTCCAACTCAATTCGAGACGCACTGCGTCTCGAATTGGAAACGCTAAATAAAACAAGCGCATATTACGTAGATTGGTAACATCAAATCCCTTACCGAACATGTCTGTTAAGCGTTGCGAAATCGCTTGTAACAGATGTTTTCCGTATTGTGCACGTTGTTCACCTTGCTGCTCATCTTCTACAATCAAACGCCCGATTTGCCAATAGCTTTGCACCATCGCGATATTCACCGTCTGCCGCACTTGCTGGCGTGCTGCGGTGATAATATTCGCAATATTACTGATTAATTGGTGCTCGGTCGTTTGCAGTGAATTCATAGACTTAACCCAATAGGCGTTTTAATTCATTCAGCTCAAGAATAATTTCGCCGTTTGCCAACAACAACGCCGGAATGCCAATATAACCGTTTTGTTTCGCCTCATCAAAAGTGCGGTCAGTGTCACGCAATTTCAGAAAGCGTTTAAAATTTGCCATACTCTCAAAGATATTCACGCTTTCATACTCCACCTTTAAGGCGTTTAATTCCGCCACAAACGGCTCGGTGTCGGGGCAAAGGTGTGCGAAAAACAGAACTGGCTTGGTCATTGTTTACCTACTTCTTTATTGCAGTTTATTTTTTACAGCCCGGAAAGCCCAAGGCTTCACGGCTGGCATAATAGGCTTCAGCAACGCCTTTCGTCAGCGCACGAATGCGTAAAATATAGCGCTGGCGTTCGGTCACCGAAATCGCTTTGCGTGCATCCAGCAAGTTAAAGCTGTGCGCTGCTTTTAAAATACGTTCGTAAGCCGGCAACGGCAACGGTTTTTCCAATGCTAACAGTTGCTGCGCTTCTTTTTCGTATTGTTCGAAGCAGTAAAATAAAAATTCGGTGTTGGCGTATTCAAAGTTATACGTCGATTGCTCCACTTCGTTTTGGTGGAACACATCGCCATAAGTGGTTTTGCCCAACACACCGTCCGACCACACCAAGTCATACACACTGTCCACACCTTGAATGTACATCGCCAAGCGCTCTAAACCGTAGGTGATTTCGCCGGTCACCGGTTTGCATTCCAAACCGCCCACTTGTTGGAAATAGGTAAACTGGGTCACTTCCATGCCGTTCAGCCACACTTCCCAGCCCAAACCCCATGCGCCTAACGTCGGGTTTTCCCAGTTATCTTCCACAAAACGGATATCATTTTGCGTCGGGTCAAAACCAAGCATTTTTAAACTGTCTAAATACAGTTCCTGAATGTTGTCCGGTGATGGTTTGATCACCACTTGGAATTGGTAATAGTGCTGCAAACGGTTCGGGTTTTCACCATAACGCCCGTCGGTCGGGCGACGCGATGGCTGCACATAGGCAAACGCCATCGGCTCCGGCCCTAACGCCCGAAGTGCGGTCATCGGATGTGACGTGCCCGCCCCGACTTCCATATCAAAAGGTTGCACCACCGTGCAGCCCACGTTTGCCCAGTATTCTTGCAGGGCGAGTATCATACCTTGAAAGGTTTTTACGTTGAATGTTGAACTCATATCGGCTTTTTTATGTTAGTTGAATTAAGAATAGAAAATGGCAGACATTATACTTTAAAATCACTGGATTTGTTGTAATTTCTTCGGAATATAAAAAACGATCGGCGTTTTTAACCCCGATCGTTGTTAAGAGCAGATAGATAAGTCGTTACCGTGCGTTTAGCTGCGGATCTTTGCCGTAGTGCGGTGAATAAGGTCCGTACAACAAACCGCCGTTATAACCGCTGTTAAGCAAACGTTGGCTTGCCAGCACCGAAATATTGAAACCTTCGTCGGCAACAGTGTTGATAATCTGTTTAACCGCCGCCGTGATTAAAGTTGCAATAGGATTACCGGCATTGCTGTTCCCTTGTTCGCTGCTGGAGGCAACAGCTTTTCCATTCCATAGCACCGCCCCGTTACGCAAATCGACCAGTTTGCCTTCCACACTGACTTGAGTGACACTATCAATCACCATATAAGTCGAGCCATATTGGGTGACATTCAGGTAAAGTGCGCTATCCGCACCGAAAATCTCTTGCAATTTTTTAGCGGAAACCTGCTGAATATCATGCCCTTCATACACCCCATTATGGCGGAAAGTATCATTGGCAAGCGCAACCGGGAAAACATAATATCCTGCTTCTGCCAACGGTTTGACCGTATTCGCCAATACCGCACTTGCCGCTTTCACTTCGGTCGATTCATTAGTCGGCATCAACACCAAAATCGAACGCGGTTTGCTGTTTAAAAAGTTTGAGTAGTCATAAGGCTCGCTATTTGTCGAACAACCTGACAAAACCGCGCCAATCAAAACAAGCATGAGTATCCATAATGTTCTCATCATTTGCCCCCTCTTTTCTGATTTTGTAGGAAGTGAATATATTGCGCCGACTCAGGAAATACTTGTTTTTCCAGATTAAAATACTCCTGCGACTTATTCCAATCACCTTGTTTGGCGTGCAATAATCCTAATTGCGCATATAAACCGGGCGGCACTTTTTTGCCTTTTTGATTCGCTTCCGCCAAAATTGAGTCTAAGGTTGCAATTTGTTGAGTTTCATCGCTGCCGCTATTCATATAATCATATAAACTCTGGGCATAACTATTGCCTTTCCAAGCGTAAAGATCAGTATTCGCTGCACAGCCGACCAAAAATAATACGCAACAACACACCCCTGCCTTCACAGCAGGTTTTAATAAATGTTTCATCATGCCCGTCCCTTACTTACTCGGCGACCAAGCACCGCTCTCCAGTCCGGTCACCAAATTATCAACCGCCTCACGAATAGCCAAGCTCAACACTTTTCCGTTTAGGGTCGAATCATAGCCCGCCGTACCGCCGAACCCGATCACTTCACGGTTGGATAAGCTGTATTCGCCCGCCCCTTGAGAGGAATACACCACTTCGGAGGTTTGTACATCGACGATATTCAAATTCACCCGAGCATAAGCCACCTGCGATTTGCCTTTGCCCAAGATTCCGAATAATTGGTGATCGCCAGTGGTTTTGCGCCCAAATTCGGTGACATCGCCGGTAATCACATAACGCGCTCCTTTCAAGTTTTGGGCGATTTTTTTCAGCTGCGCTTCGTTTTTAATCGCATTCATATTGGTTCTATCGAGCACCGAAAAACGTCCGCTTTGCTGCAAATCGCTCATCAACAGCGTTTGCGCCTGACTGCCTAAACGATCAACACCGTCTGAAAAAATACCGTTTTGATAATCCGAACGGTTATCGAACTGTCCAATTGCCACCGGCACTTTAACGCCTTGATACACGGTTTTCGACGCAGCGACACGTGGCGTTTCTACCGTACGGGAAGATTCCGTGGCACAACCTACCAGGAGAAAAGCACTTGAGATCATTAAATAGCGGGATAATTTTTTCATATAATTCCTTATTATAATTGTTAGTTTTTTAATAAAAGCAGCATACTCAAACTCTTGGATGATAAAATTTTTATTTTTTATAACAACCAACTAAATATGCTTGCGCTAAGATATGCCCCTGCATTCCAAAATGCAAATCATTATAATTAAAACCTTGAGCCAGATCTAATTTACAGTCCAACGCATAGACATAAAGCTCATAACGGTGATCCGCATTCGGTGGCGCCATGCCGCCGTAGAACGAGGCTTCTTCCACCGATAAGCCACCCAATTTCCCCGACCAACTGTTTCTGCCTTGCAGATAATCAGTGGCGGAAATGCTGTCGTTTTCTGGTAGCGAAGTGCGGTTCAGATTGGCAACCAACCAATGAATCCACACATAGCCTGCCGCCCCGACCGCATCTTTATCTTCCAACACCAACGCAAACGACTTTGTACCTGTCGGCGCATCGCTGATTTCCAGCGGAATCGAATAGTTCGGCATGCCATTTGGACTGAATTGCGTGCCCCGCTTACCGTATTTATCCTCAAAAAACCCGTTTTTAAGCGCTGAACTGCTGACTTTCATATCTGCTCCTCCGTTAATCCAATGTTGAATTTATCTTAACATCAATTTAGCCAATCAGATTTGCTATCTATGCAAGATATGACCCACTTCAAATTTATTTAACAAAACGGTTGTGTTATGGCAGGAATTTTTATAAATTGGGTGCTCATTAGTCGGGGTGCTGATTTTGTGGTGACCACAAAGCGGCTGAGATTAAACCCGTGAACCTGATCCAGTTAATGCTGACGTAGGAAACTAAATATGCCAATACACCATACCGCACTTTTCTCTTATTTAGCCGATTTTCAATCTGTTGCAACGCATTAGTTAACCATTCGCTGAACCGATGGTAGCGTAAAATGAATGCCGTTGAAATTCGCGCCTTAACCCTGGCGTTTGAACAGCAAACGTTGTTTACCGATTTCAATTTTGATTTGCCGCAACAACAATGGACGGTGTTGTTGGGGCGTTCCGGCGTCGGCAAATCGACGCTGCTGCGGGCGATTGCCGGTTTAGAAAATGCCGCTATTCAGCAAGGTAACATTCATTTCCCCCGCCCACTCAAACTGGCGTGGCTGGCACAACAAGATTCGCTGTATCCGTGGTTATCGGTGCTGGATAATGTCCAATTGGAACAACAGCTAAAAGGCAAGAAAACCCGCCAATCCCGGCAACAGGCTGAGCAATTATTAGCGGCGGTGCAAATGGAAAACCATCTGCATAAAGGTTGCCAGCAACTCTCCGGCGGACAGCGGCAACGGGTGGCACTGGCGCGCACGCTGATGCAAAACGCCGATCTAATTTTGATGGACGAACCGTTTTCCGCCCTTGATGCGGTCACTCGTTTACAACTGCAAGATCTGGCGTATGAATTATTGCAACACAAAACTGTACTGCTGATCACCCACGATCCGCAAGAAGCGATTCGCTTGGGCGATCAGATTTATGTGTTGCACGATCCACGCCAACCTTTAAATCCTGCACATATTCCTGAGGGTAAAAAACCACGCAACCTGACTGAAAGTCCGCAATCAGCATTGCAACAAATACTGTTTCACCAGCTCTTGCAAGGAGCACCGCATGAATTGGTTTAAACAGTTCGCTAAAATCATGCTACTGACCGCACTTTTACTGCTGTTATGGCAAAGTGCGGTCAGCTTATTGGCGCTGCCGCACTATATGCTGCCGTCGCCTGAAGCGGTGTGGCAGCAACTGTTAAAACAGCATGTGCTGTTATGGCAGCACGCCCAAATCACATTACTCGAAATTGTACTCGGGCTAACTCTGGGATTTCTGCTCGGTTTGGGTTCGGCACTGTTATTGGCATTTTCTGCACCGGTTTCCGCTTTTTTAATGCCGTTACTTGTCATTTCGCAGGCGATTCCGGTTTTTGCAATTGCGCCGCTGTTGGTGCTGTGGTTTGGCTATGGCATGACGTCCAAAATCGTGATGACGGTGCTGATTATCTATTTTCCGGTCACCACCGCCTGTTACGACGGCTTACGCAACACTCCGCACGCTTGGCTGGATTTGGCTCGTTCAATGCGGCTTACGCCTGCCACATTACTGTTTAAAGTGCGGTTGCCTGCGGCATTGCCGGCATTGGCATCCGGTTTGCGTATTGCCGCTTCGGTTGCACCGATCGGTGCGGTGGTTGGGGAATGGGTCGGCTCATCACAAGGCTTAGGCTATTTGATGCTGCAAGCCAATGCACGCATGCAGATTGATCTGATGTTTTCGGCGCTGTTTGTCTTACTGATCATCGCCCTATCGCTCTATTTTTTACTAGATCATGCCTTACGCCGTTTGATTCCATGGGCTTCGTATCTTCGTTAATTGATTAATTTAAAAGGAAAAAAAGATGTCTACCGTTCAACACCTGATACAAAATGCTGAGCCGCACTGGCGCGCCTATATCGAACATGATTTTGTGCGGCGCCTTGCCGACGGCACGCTAGATAAACGCTGTTTTCAGCACTATTTAAAACAGGATTATCTCTATCTGTTTCACTATAACCGCGCGTTGGCATTGGCACTGTTCAAAGCCGAAAATTTTGCCCAAATGGAACAGGCACACCATGCGATTCAAATCATTTTACAAGAGAGCAAACTGCACGTTAAGTTCTGCCAACACTGGGGAATAGCCGAAACAGAACTGCTGCAAACACCCGAATCTGCCGCCTGTGTCGCCTACACCCGTTATGTGTTGGACTGCGGCATCAACGGCAGTCTGGCGGATCTCTACGCTGCGATTGCACCTTGCGCCCTCGGTTATGCCCAGATCGCCCGCAACATTGTCGAACGTCAACTCAGCCCACCCGACAATCCGTATCAAGATTGGATCGACACCTACGCCAGTGACGATTTTCAATGTGCCGCTGCCACACTGACTGATTTTTTAGATCAACTTTGCCATGAACTGACAGCGAAACAACGGGCGAAAGTGCAGACCATCTTCAACACCGCCACCCGTATGGAAGTTGCCTTTTGGCAAATGGGATTGGATTTAAGCTAATCATTTAAAGGAGATAAACATGAAAAACACCAAACTGCTCGCCCTCTTGACCGCACTTTTGCTGATCAATCTGCCGTTACAAGCCAAACAAAAAGTGACACTGCTGCTAGACTGGTTTGTCAATCCGGATCACGCTGCCTTGATCGTGGCGCAGCAAAAAGGTTTTTTTGCCGCCCACGATTTAGAAGTTGAGATCGTTGAACCGGCGGATCCGTCAATGCCGCCCAAACTGATTGCCGCGGGCAAAGCCGATATTGCGGTGGATTATCAGCCGCAACTGCAAATGCAAGTGGCGGAGGGGCTGCCGTTGGTGCGCATCGGCACGCTGGTG
Organism: Testudinibacter crocodili; assembly: GCA_006228005.1. Taxonomy (GTDB): domain Bacteria; phylum Pseudomonadota; class Gammaproteobacteria; order Enterobacterales; family Pasteurellaceae; genus Chelonobacter. The sequence goes on along the minus strand of VDHG01000028.1, from coordinate 23,859 downwards.
TCCACCCCGTTAAACAGCGTAGTGGTGCTGCAAAACAGCGGTATTGAAAGTCTGGCGGATCTAAAAGGCAAAAAAATCGGCTATTCGGTCAGTGGTTTTGAAACCAGCCTGCTGCAAGCAATGTTGGCAAAATATGACTTGAGCGAAAAAGATGTGGAAATGGTGAACGTCAACTGGTCGCTGTCACCGTCATTAATCAGCGGACAAGTAGACGCCGTGATCGGCGCTTTCCGTAATTTTGAATTGAATCAAATGGCACTGGAACAGCAGCCGGGACGCGCATTTTACCCGGAAGAACACGGCGTACCGGCTTATGACGAATTGGTTTTAGTCGCCAATAAAAACAACCTGTCCGACAAAAAATTGCACACCTTTCTAACCGCACTTGAGCAAGCGACGATCTATTTGATCAACCACCCCGATCAAGCCTGGCAAGATTTCGTCAGTTATAAACCAAATGAGCTAGACAACGAACTGAACCGCCTTGCCTGGCGTGACACCCTACCACGTCTAACCTTGCGCCCACGTGCCCTTGACGAAAACCGCTATCAACACATGGCGGAATTTATGCAGCAGCAAGGCTTGATCAAAACCGTGCCGCCGCTCGCAGATTACGCCATACAACTAAAGGATTGATTATGTTAAAAACCGATTATCTCAGCCAACTGCGCCAACGTAATCCGTTGATCCACAATATTACCAACATCGTGGTCGCCAATTATGTTGCCAACGGTTTGCTGGCGCTTGGCGCCTCGCCGATTATGTCAAGTGCGGTCGAGGAGATGGACGAACTGCCGGCGATTTGCCAGGCGTTGGTGATAAATATCGGCACCCTGACCGCCGAACAAGTGAAAGCCATGTTGATTGCCGGCAAAGCGGCCAATCGTCATGGCATTCCGGTGGTGTTGGATCCGGTCGGCGTCGGCGCAACCCGCTTCCGTCAACAAACGGTGGCACAACTGCTGCAAGAAATCCAATTCAGTGCGATTCGCGGCAATGCCGGCGAAATGGCGTACCTTGCCAACGTCAATTGGCAAACAAAGGGCGTCGATGCCGGACAAGGGGAGGCTGATTTAGACCATATCGCCAACAAAATCGCACAGCAATATCGCTGCACCGCCGTGATCAGCGGTGCGGTTGATGTGGTTAGTGATGGCAAACAACGGGCACATATTCAGAATGGTACGCCGTTATTCCCACGCATTACCGGCTCAGGGTGTCTATTAAGTGCGGTTTGTGGTGCATTTTTAGCAGTGGCACAACAGCGCGATTTTTCGGCACTGGTCGAAGCGGCGACAGCATACGCCATCGCTGGCGAACTGGCGGCAAAAAACCTGCAACCGCAACAATACGGACAATTTTATACCGCACTTCTGGATAAATTAGCAATATTGGATAGCACGCAAGTGCAACAACTGGCGAGGATTGATGATGACTAAAATTGCACAAGCCTTAACCATTGCTGGCTCAGACAGCGGCGGTGGTGCAGGGATTCAGGCAGATCTGAAAACCTTTCAGATGCGTGGCGTATTCGGCACCAGCGCTATCACAGCAGTTACCGCGCAAAACACCCTCGGTGTGTTCGACATTCACCCGATTCCGCCGGCAACTATCCAAGCGCAACTGAAGGCCATCGCCGAAGATTTTGATATTCGCGCTTTTAAATTGGGCATGCTTGGCTCGGCAGAAACCATTGAATGTGTCGCCAATGCCTTACAACGCTACAAATTCGGGCAAATGGTGCTGGATCCGGTGATGGTCGCCAAAGGTGGCGCACCGTTGCTGCAACAAAGTGCGGTCGCAGCACTGAAACAGCATTTGCTACCGCTTGCCGACATTATCACGCCCAATTTGCCGGAAGCCGAAGCCTTGACCGGTATTAAGATTATCGATGGCCGCAGTGCCGAGCAAGCCGCTCGCACGTTGCAACAACTTGGCGCCAAAACCGTGGTAATCAAGGGCGGACACAGCAACAACTCGCAAAGTGCGGTTTGCCAAGACTGGGTGTTCACGCCTCAGCAGCACTTCACCTTGGTCAGCCCGCGCTATCTGACCAAACACACCCACGGCACCGGCTGTACCTTTTCTGCCTGCATCACCGCTGAGCTTGCCAAAGGGCAAAATGCGGTGATTGCGATTCGTTTGGCAAAACAGTTTGTCACCGCCGCCATTAGCCATCCGCTGCATATCGGTAACGGTCACGGTCCGACCAACCACTGGGCATTTTCCTCTCTGCCCCACACCGGAGTTTATTAAATGCCGGATATCAGAAAAATGCTCACGGTTTATTTTATTGCCGGCACTCAAGATTGCCAACATCTCGGACTGCCGCCTGAGCCAGCGTTGTTGTCGCTGTTGCAAACAGCCTTAAAGTGCGGTATCAGCTGTTTTCAATTTCGGGAAAAAGGCCAAAATGCGTTACAAGATCCGCAAAAAATCATTCAATTAGCGCAAAAATGCCGCGATCTTTGCCGTCAGTATCATGTACCGTTTTTTATCAACGATAATGTGGATCTGGCGTTAGCTGTGCAAGCAAATGGTGTGCATGTCGGGCAGGATGATCGTCCAATTGCACAGGTGATCGAACAATGCCAAGGCAAATTATTACTGGGTTTATCGGTGAATACCCTGCCGCAAGCGATAATGAATGCCGAGTTGCAGGCGGTGGATTATTTCGGCGTCGGGCCTATTTTCCCAACTCAATCGAAAGCCGATGCCAAAGCTGTCGTCGGGTTGAAATTATTACAACAGATTCGCCAACAAGGTATTGAAAAACCGCTGGTCGCCATTGGCGGTATCACCCCCGAAACCGCATTTTCCATCCGTCAAGCCGGGGCGGACGGTGTGGCGGTGATTTCCGCCATCAGCCGAAGCCCAAATATCGCCAACAGCATACGACAATTAAAAGGACAATAACCATGGCATCATTCAGCAAACAATTCGGGCCGGGGATTATTATGGCGTCGTCCTGCGTCGGTGGCTCGCACATCATCGCCTCAACGCAGGCAGGCGCCTATTACGGCTATCAATTAGCGCTGTTAATCGTCGCCGTTAATCTGCTGAAATACCCTTTTTTCCGTTTTGCATTTGATTACAGTGCGCTGCAAAACAAAAGCGTATTGCAGGGTTACGCTGAAAAAGGCAACGGCTATCTCTGGCTTTTCCTATTGTTCAACCTGTTCGCTACTATGGTCAACGTAGCAGGCGGCACATTGTTATCAGCCGTGTTGCTGAATATGTTGATTCCGATTGAAATTTCACTTAATTGGTTGAATATTATTGTGTTATTCAGTTTTCTCACCATTTTGTTTTCGCGCCAGTATCCGCGCTTAGACAGCGTATCGAAAAGCATCATGTTTCTATTGTCGCTGATCACCTTGATTGCGTTATTAATCGCTTTCACTCGCAGCAGTGGCAACAGCATCCCCGCTGATTTCATCGCGCCTTCTGCTTGGCAACTGAGTGCCATTCCGTTTTTAATCGCCCTCATGGGCTGGATGCCCGCCCCGATGGAACTTAGCGTCGCCAGCTCACTCTGGGTGATGGAAAAAAACCGTCTCGCCCCAAACTATCGCCAAAAACGCCTGCTAGATTTCAACAGCGGTTACCTCGTCACGATGATATTAGCCTTGATGTTTATGACGCTCGGCGCCTTGGTGCAATACGGCAAACCGATTCCCCCCCTCGCCGGCGGACAATTTATCCGACAATTTGTAGAGATGTACGCCCTCAGCATCGGTGAATGGACCCGCTGGTTTATGGCACTGGTAGCATTTATCTGCATCTACGGCACTACCATCGTCGCTGTCGACGGCTATTCCCGCTGCAACCAACAAACTATTATTTTACTCCGACAATCGATAAAATCCGCAAAGGAAAACCGCACTTTTAATCCGATTTACAGCGACAAAACCCTGCGTTACTCGATGTTTTTCACCACCTTATCCGCCTTTATCGTGATCCAGTTCTTCAGCAGCGCCATCGGCAAAATGATCCCCTTCGCCATGACCGCCTCCTTCGTCTCCGCCCCAGTGTTTGCCTGGCTCAACTTCAGCCTCGCACGCCAAGATAAACAGCAAAAAGACTGGCTGACTTATCTGGCTTGGACCGGAATCGTTTATTTAGTAGCGATGGTTGGGGTTTATTTTGTTTATAAATAAATCACCTTTGCCGTTATAGCGTTGTAACTTGAGAGAAACACCTCCGCATGCGTGGAGAAAATTATAGATGATCCGGTTAAGCCTGATGATGCTTAGAAACACCTCCACGTGCGTGGAGAAAATTAAGGGTTATTCCACCAAGAAGCAGGCTATTTTGAAACACCTCCACATGCGTGGAGAAAATAATGCCAAAGTAACAAAAACACTCTTGAAAGTAGAAACACCTCCACATGCGTGGAGAAAATGAAAGTCTATAGCGATACCGAAGCCGCAACCTAGAAACACCTCCACATGCGTGGAGAAAATTGGGAATTTGCCAACGCCACCACGTCTGCGCCGGAAACACCTCCACATGCGTGGAGAAAATATACATATGTTTGGGCAAACAATGATGACCGAGGAAACACCTCCACATGCGTGGAGAAAATAATAGCAAGGCAGTGAGCGGTACGCCGCAGATGGAAACACCTCCACGCGTGTGGAGAAAATGAAAGAACAGATATTGGTATCTAGCATATAGCAGAAACACCTCCACGTGCGTGGAGAAAACATTTCCGCAAGTAAAGATGCGCTTAAATTTGCGGAAACACCTCCACGTGCGTGGAGAAAATCAGTCAAAAGAGTATGACACAGTAATCTATAGAGAAACACCTCCACGGGTGTGGAGAAAATTGTGAACCGAGATAGCCAACTAACACTGCGCCAGAAACACCTCCACGTGTGTGGAGAAAATCCGGCAAAAGCGGTATTAATATCGCTCAAAATAGAAACACCTCCACGTGTGTGGAGAAAATTCATCGCAGTTGCTCATAAAATCGAATGGATTAGAAACACCTCCACGTGTGTGGAGAAAATTGTGCATAATTTGTTGATAATATTACATTTTTAGAAACACCTCCACGGGCGTGGAGAAAATTAGATTTTTGATAATCAGGCTTTTCCGTCATTTGAAACACCTCCACGGGCGTGGAGAAAATTTATTTCTGACGAAATACTTGCGTAGTAATTAGGAAACACCTCCACGGGCGTGGAGAAAATTCTTTGCGGATAGTGAGGTCTCTATCTCCGTGAGAAACACCTCCACGGGCGTGGAGAAAATGCGGTATTGCCCACCGCCATTTTAAGCGAGATAGAAACACCTCCACGGGCGTGGAGAAAATATTAAGGCACGAGAGAGCCATTTACCGCCGGAGGAAACACCTCCACGGGCGTGGAGAAAATCCTTTTGTGTTCTTGGAGCGCTTAAAACCTGAAGAAACACCTCCACGGGCGTGGAGAAAATACTCACACATACAAGATGATATTATTAATCATAGAAACACCTCCACGGGCGTGGAGAAAATACCTCGCCACGGCGGATTTCGGGCAATACGTTGGAAACACCTCCACGGGCGTGGAGAAAATGCCATTATATTGTTAAAGAGCTTAGTCTTAACACAATATCTTGGGCTTTTGAATGATAAGTTGGTTAGATAAATTTTTCGATCACTAATTGTAAACCAGAGATATTGATTAATTCTTTCTTAGCCTGGCCTAAAGTACGAATTTCATAACCCGGGGCTTGTGGGATTTTTCTGAAAATAATTAGTCCGCTTTCCAATGGGCAATGCCCTAATAAATATTCGGTCACGGTCTTTGCTACAGAATCTTTAATTCCTGAAATAAAAACATTAGGGCGAGGTTCAATAAACCATAATTTCATCCGTCCACGCACAGCCGGCGGTAGATCATTTGCCAGTACGACCAGCATTTTTTCGTCCTCCCAGTAATTCGCTGATATCCGAGCTAATTTGGGTCAATAAATCAGACTCAATCACTCTCTCTCGGAATGCCGATGAAACGCAATGTTTATCATACATACCCGCCATCTCTTTAGTTAAAGCAAAGGCAAGATCAATACAAAGATGCTCTTTATAAAGATCAGCCATATCATACACAAAAGGAAGCGGGCTGCCGGAGTGGATAAATCCCATATGAGGAGAATAGCCCATGCTGTGTATTGAGGAACACAAAATCCCGTAAAGTGCGGTATTGGCTGCAGTTAAGATTTGATTGGTTAAATCACTGAGTTCAAATTTGTTGGGTGTATATTGTCGCCCTTTCCAGCCGACTTGATAGTATTCAGCTTTCGTTTGATACAGACTCCTAACTCGTTGTCCTTCTAACCCCATCATCTCTTTTAAGGTTTTGCCACTGAGATCCATATCCGGGAAACGCTTTGCAAATAGTTGGCGGGCAATCTCCAATGATTTTTTGGAATCGGCAGCAAGTTGCATTTGGCGACGAAAATTACGTGAGTCGCTGGTCGGCGAAATGCCGGATGCATAATAAAGTAAGCTGTCCTCACCCACCCAGCATAAACCACAATTCGCCGTTGCAATCACTTTCACCGCTTCATGGGTTAAACTTGTTCCCGGGCCAAGCAACAAACAATTAATGCTCGCAATCGGTAGACGAACTACATTTCCATCACAATCGATCCATTTAACGCTGCTGTCATCAATTTCCAAACGACCACGTTCTAGATAGAGATAAGGGTATTTGTCCTTAACCTGAGGTAACGATTCCCGAGTAATTTTGACTAATAGCCGTTTATTATCTGCCACCGACAACCCTTATTCTTGTGTTTCTAAAATAACTGTCACCGAGCGATCTTGGTATTGCTTATTTACGCCAAAGCAAATAGGCACATCATTTAAAGCAAAACTATCACCTAAATCCGGATAATTACCTTGAAGCACCTTAAAATTGATCGCTCTGTTTTTGCCGTTGTCAGCCAGAATAGCCTCCACGTGTGCAAAAGCTTTGGCTGAATCGTTAAACGTTCCCTGATAGATAAATTCAGTCGGCACACAACATTTTCGTCCCAGATAAAGATCCCAGATTGGATTTTGCAAGGCTGCCACCAAGATATCTAGCAAATTTGCCGGCACCTCTAACGCCACAGCGAATGCCATATCTTGTAAATAATAGCGATATGTCAATTTCGCACCGCCCCCAACCGCCGGTTTTCCTGCAATCGTTTTGGGAATCATCAATTTTTGCCATGGATCCGCATCATCAAATCCGCTACCTACCATATGGAAATCCCGCAGTTGTAACGGTTTTATCAGGCGACCGTTTTGGTCTTTTTGCGAATATGCTGCGACTTGAAGATCCAAATCAGAAAACAGAGACAAAAACTCTCGTTGTTCACCGCCATACCCCAAGGCACTGCAAAGCAGTCCCAAAATGCCTGATTTGGTTGGAAACGGCAAAGTTTCACGACGGTTAAATTTTGAATCAAATCCCCAAGATTGTAACGGTCCTTCCAACCATAACAAAATATAAGGATTATTCATTCGTAACCTCGACATGCTGAACCAATGCTGCTACTAATTGATCAATATTAAAATTCTCGTCTTCGCCGAAATTATACTCTGCAATTTTGCCAAATAATGATCCTGACAGTCTTTCTTTATGCGCAAGGTATTCTTTTAATCTGTCAATACTTGGTCTGAGATACCCTTCGGCTTTTTGCGACTTAACCGCACTTTCAAACGATGCTTGCAAGCCCTGCCCTTTTCTGACCAGAACTTTGGCATATTCCCAACCGCAGACACCCGCTTGAGTGGTTTGCCGAGCTGCCGGAACTGCTAAATACAACGCCTTGGTAAAGGCTGCCACCGCTTTATCCAAATCTTGCCCTTGCAAAGTCTGGTTCAATTGTCCTAGATCCAAACTGACATAGCGGTAGTAAGTAGCAGAATTGAATTGTAATACGCCCATATGCCCGGAGCCGGTTTCATCTTTTTGCAAACGATCATCAAGTGCGGTAAAAAAGTCAATTTCCGAGCTGACCCGATGGGTAGAAATAGCATGAGCAAAAGAGGCGGCGGCTTCCACATTTAATTCTGCGGCTTGCGCCACCATTCTGCCGAATAACGCAATATCCAAACCGTCTAAAGCCGGATTAAAGGCTTTTTTCGCAATTTTATACACCTCTTTATCTTTTAATTTAGCTTCATCATAACCCAAACTTTGGCAATATTCGGCAAAAGCCGTTGCTTCCGTTTCAGTCATAAAGTGCAATGTTTCTTTGGTTAAAAATCCAGCGATTTTTTCAGCGCATTTCTGCGCTTGTTCTGTGTTCGCACCTTGAGCCAAGCAAGCCTGTGCAATCCACTGTTCAATTTTTCGAGTCCGCACCGCTAATTTAATTCCAAAATCCGCCATGGTTAACCGCACTTGACGTTTCCAACATTGCGAGCTGACCCTTGCCCTCTCGACACCACCAATCAAAGCCGATTTAGGTGCGCCAACATCATCACGGTTTAAGCAGGTGACCGGAAAAGATTGCAAAATATGAAATTCAATACGGGTATTCTTTAATGGGTTGATCATATGATACTCCTGAAATTAAATAGAAAATAAATCGTCTGTGAGCGGTGCCAGCTGCAATAATCCCAAGCCGAAACTACGTCCCCGCCCGATTCCATAGCTAAAACTATTCGCAAAAAGTTGTGGTTCTACAACCTGTAAAGAGCCCTGAAAGGTCACCGCATTGAGTGTCACGGTTTTGTCTGTTTTACTAAAACACATCACTTGATGCGCGGTAATTTGCAATCCGGCAGGATCGGCTTGAAAACCCCAACTGGCGTTTTTCTGCAAAAACCAAGCTAATATCGCCTCTTTCCCTTTTAACGGCATAATTTTTTGACTTTGATTATCACGTTTTGCCACATTCATCCGTATTTCAAAGCGATAATATTTATGGCTTAAAAAAGTTTCTGGAATCAACTTACTTTGGATTTTTAGCGGATAGTTGCCAATCGCAGATTTTGGTGGTTGCTGCGACAGCAAAATAATCTGTTTCACATACTCTTTGCTCGACAGGTCAAAAGCACCGTCTTTTTCACAAAATAAAAAGCGGCGTTTTTCCGCTTGCTCGTCTTTATCAAATAATGAGTAGATAACTTTATGCAAACCATATTCATCTTTAATTGAGAATTGCTTAATATCTTTCCGCCCTAATTTTAATACACTGGCGTACAAAGGATTATTCATACTCAATCTCCTGCTTGCGGTAAAAATCCATCGCCCAATGTTTTTTCGTCTGCTCATTGAACCAACACAAGTTGTCCAACAAAGCAGCATAATCCAGACTGCCCGCCAAGCCTTTTGCCCGAATCAAACTCAAGATAGGACGCAATACACCACAAACTTCGACCGCACTTTGGCACGCCAGTAATCGACGCAATTTAATTTTCGCCGGATCGGTCTGATTGCCCAATGTCGCATCGTTGTCATAGCATTTTGATAATATATGCCCAAGACCAAAACTGCCGTTCTCCTGCACCTTACCATCTGCAATTGCCGCTGCAATAAGGGCATAAGGCAGGCGTTTACTATCGATTGTTAAATCAACAAAATTGACCAAGATTTCCCAACTGTAATACTCTGTATTTGGATTATCCGCCCGTTTCAACTTGGCAGCAAAACCTTTATCCTGCAAACATTGCTGTATGACATAGTCAACAAAACGCTGATTTTTTGAGGGTTGTGACGTCATGATGCTCTCTCCTTCGAAGACGAAGCTTTGGCAAAACGTGGGTGGCATTTCGCCCAGGTTTCCATCTGCCTGCCGGTTTCATTCATCGTATTTTGCTCATAAATCTGATAGCTATAACCGATAAAAGTGCGGTATAGCTGATTTAACGGCTCAGGATTACTTTCCTGATCCTCCGTGATTTCCTGACATGCAATAACCAAAGCCTGCGCTTGCTGTTCACATAATTGCCAAAATTGATTCGCTGCGGCGGCAGCCTGCTTTGCAGCCTCTAATTTTTGCTCTGTGTAAAACTGATAAACCGATTTATAAACAGTGCTGGCATATTTATCCAATTGCGCCATCGCTTTTTGCCACTCGGTAAACCAAGTTTGACCGAAACAGTCCCGATGAAGTGAAATAGTCGCTATAACAAAATCATCCAACCCAGACACATACTGCTCACCGGCATTGCTGCTTACTCGTAAGCCTCCAGACCAAATACCGAATGTTGCGAATTTATTTTTTATCCGAAAAGCCGGTAGACTTAATTGCGGACAATCAAATGTTGGTGTCGAAATAAAACTTAAAAGTGCGGTCAATTCCCGCCAAGGCCGTTTTTCCGGGTTGACCCACAATACTTTTCCTTCCTTACCTGCCAGATTCAGTGCCACGGTCGGATCCGCCACTTTTTCCTCTTTATAGCTATAATGCTGGATTCCCTCACTATAATGCAGACCATTTTCAGCCAGTAAACAGAAACGTCCCAATGGCAGTAAACGCCCCATTAACGTATCCTTTAATTTTCTGGCAATCTCATCCTCTTCCCCTGTCGGCATCTGCTCCCAAGGCGGCTGTCCCAAGCCTTGGTTAAAGACTCCCAAACGCTGAATATCTTCCTCTGTCAATAAATTGAGATACACTGTTTCTAAAATTGATGAACCGAAATAAAAATTATGTAGCATTCCCAGAAAGCCCAAAGATGATCCGGCTTTCCCCGTGTTTGCTTTGCCGTTATCTTTTGTTTTCGCCCGATAATTGGGACTCAACACCACTGTGTTATCAGTTTTCTTTCCACCCAATGCAAACCCCATCAAAACCAGCAATAACAAGGATTTATCTGCATCAGATAACAGTTTTGGCTGCTGAATTTGCGTTAGTACGGTGGTATTTCCGGTTGATATTTCAGGTAGGACAGCACCAAATTCTTGTACCGCTGCGGCTCGGATAGCTGGCATTTGTAGAAATGGCTTTTCCCCATAAAGATAAAAATGATCATGCCAATCTGCTAAATAGCGCAAACAATCTTGTCCGAGCGCTTCTGCACTATATTCATACCACTGCTGATTATTTTGCGGCGTGTATGCCGCTTGTGCTATTGCGGAAAAGAGTTTAATTAATGCAATTTGCTGAATAGCATTCCCCCCCAAAGCTGGCAGGGTTGGATCACTAAAAATTTGCTGTAAACTGACTAAGCCACGATTAACGACAGGAATCCAAGGAGAATCGATCAAATTAAACCTTGCTTGTTGATGAACAGATTGCTCTTCAACCATATTTCCCATGTAACCTCCCTGTATTATTGAATACCAGATAACTACGATGTTTTGATAATACTACACGATAAATCATATAGTTAATATTACCAGGATCACAAATTTTAAAAAATATCACTATATAGAGAAAATTTAGTCCTCAAAGATAAACAAACATACCTCTACGCGCATGGAGAAAATCTGATGAGCAACGTCCCCATATCGTGAATGCGGGAAACACCTCCACGTGTGTGGAGAAAATTTTTTGTAAAACGAGTGGGTATAACATAATAAAGAAACACCTCCACATGCGTGGAGAAAATGTTTTGTCCTACGGAACGTATGGATAAACCTGAGAAACACCTCCACGTGCGTGGAGAAAATGTAAAAAAGGTCAGCGCCGAGATCCATCAGCAAGAAACACCTCCACATACGTGGAGAAAATATACCGGCTGATTGTTGCTCGTGACACATCATAGAAACACCTCCACATGCGTGGAGAAAATCTGCCACCCTGCACCGCCATGCCGCCATTGCCAGAAACACCTCCACATGCGTGGAGAAAATCCTCGTCTAGTTTTATTGCGATTTGGTGGCTGAGAAACACCTCCACATGCGTGGAGAAAATGCTGGTCGCTGCTTGATGATGTCTATCGTGAAAGAAACACCTCCACATGCGTGGAGAAAATTAACTGGCTTGCTGCACCGGCATCGTCCAACCGGAAACACCTCCACATGCGTGGAGAAAATCGAATAATATCTACTTTGGTTATCGCGGTGGACGAAACACCTCCACATGCGTGGAGAAAATTGCGCCCCGTGACGGCAAAAGAATCCTTGGTTGGAAACACCTCCACATGCGTGGAGAAAATGATATGCTCGACGCACAACTGGCTTCGGAAAAGGAAACACCTCCACGTGCGTGGAGAAAATGGCACAACCTTACCGACCAATGAGCGTATTCAGGAAACACCTCCACGTGCGTGGAGAAAATTATGCGTGAATTATTCGGTGAGCGATTTACGCAGAAACACCTCCACGTGCGTGGAGAAAATTCTTATCATAAACATTATGATGATTTTTATCAGGAAACACCTCCACGTGCGTGGAGAAAATAAGGCAATCACGCTACAGCGGCAGTTAAAGCCAGAAACACCTCCACGTGCGTGGAGAAAATCAAATCGGGCGGAGATGGACGCCGGGGCGCAGAGAAACACCTCCACGTGCGTGGAGAAAATGGCGGCGTTTTTACAAAGACAAAGAGGTCGTGAGAAACACCTCCACGTGCGTGGAGAAAATAACCGTGGACGACCAAAAGCGCAGCAAGGCGAGGAAACACCTCCACATGCGTGGAGAAAATATCTCCGCTTGCCCTTGTTTTTCCTTCTCTAAAGAAACACCTCCACATGCGTGGAGAAAATGCTAAACCGCTGGCCAACGAACGGCAAAGAGGAGAAACACCTCCACATGCGTGGAGAAAATTAATTAATTTTTAAATGAAAGCATTGGTAATCGGAAACACCTCCACATGCGTGGAGAAAATGCCGCGCTGCACATACTTCACTTTTTCAATCAGGAAACACCTCCACATGCGTGGAGAAAATTTTGCTTTGCTCAAAAGCTGGGCGCATAAACGGGAAACACCTCCACATGCGTGGAGAAAATCCTCTAATGCCGTGAGTCAGCATAGAAAAGCTAGAAACACCTCCACATGCGTGGAGAAAATAAAGATTTCAACACCTATCACGGCAAATCCGTGGAAACACCTCCACATGCGTGGAGAAAATCTGACCACGCGCAGTCGTGTTGCGGCCGCACTAGAAACACCTCCACATGCGTGGAGAAAATACTGCCAGATTCGCGCGCATTGATAAAGGCATAGAAACACCTCCACATGCGTGGAGAAAATTGTTTTATCTGCCGACCAGTGGGCGAAGCAGAAGAAACACCTCCACATGCGTGGAGAAAATGTACTATTCAGCCGAAACAACTTGATAATGAAAGAAACACCTCCACATGCGTGGAGAAAATGTAAAACTAATGTCTAATATCGACATGAGGGTGGAAACACCTCCACATGCGTGGAGAAAATAAATTACCGCTAAAGACAATAGATTTATAATTAGAAACACCTCCACATGCGTGGAGAAAATACCATTATATTGTTAAAGAACGAGATTCTAACACAATATATTGTGGTTTTAGATTATATCAAAAATCAAACCCAATCTAGCAATCTCATATTTGGAACTTATGTCTGTCAGATTGATACTTGCTAACACAATAACCTTCATGTAAATGAAGAAGCTTTTTTCTACGCTGCATTACATAGAAACACCCTCTTTTATTAAAAATAGCTAAAGAGGAAATAATTAGTATTTTACATTTATAGCATACTACAGTAGTATTCATAACACACTACATTACATATTAAAAATATTTTACACTTAAAATTTTAATCTAAGAGAGCCAATTATGATTTTAAAATTTCTAATTCTGTTGATACTCCTTTTTATCAGTTTTCCGGCTTATTAGCTCGGTGATCGATTATGCTCTACCACCAGCCCTAAGTGCGGTTGGTAATAAAGCGGTTTGGTTAATTCAAGGTGAAATGTGCTGTCGCCTTGTAAACGCCCGTCTTTCGCAACAATAGCGACAACCATTACGGCATCGGTATTTTTATCTTTCATTTGCCCTAAATAGCAATAATCGCGCAAGAAAGCTAAGCTGCCGACAGATTGCCGCTTCGGTGCATTAGATAAATTAATGCTGACCATTTGCTGCATGAGTTGCGCTGCATACTGTTTTTGTTGCCGGAGCGGTAACGAACGTCCATTCACAGGTAGCACTATGACGGTGCCGTCGAGCAAAGTCAACTCCGTCGCTTTAATTTCCGGCAAAGACCGCACTTTACTCAGCAATAAAATATCGAAACTATCTTGTTCACTAAAACGGGTTTGTACCTGATCATCATTATCATTTCTTTCCATTCCAAACGTCATCTGCGCTGCTAATGCAGATTTTTGCATCTGTTTTTGACCGGTACGAAAACGACTACCGTTTTCCAGCTCATGCTTCCACTGTGCCATCTTGCCTTGCTCCTCGCATGAAAAATACGTCGCTTCTAACAATGCTCGAATATCATTTGGTAAAGTCAATTGCTTTCGCTGTTGCCAAACTGCCAAGCTGCGGCAAAGGACATAAGGCGCATAAACAAATGCAGTGGTTCCAAATGCTTTAATCGGATCGTCGACCGCACTTTCCAAATCTGGCGCCAGCAGCCAAGCCTCAGCTCGGGCACTCGCTACTCTCGGGGTCGAACCATGCCGCCACAAACGTCCTAGACGTTGTAACAACATATCCGTCGGGGCAAATTTGGAAATTAGAAAATCTGCATCAATATCCACCGATTGCTCCAACACTTGCGTACCAATCAGTATACGTCCTTGCTGTAGACGAATCGGTGTTGTTTGTGCCTGCCATCCCGGTTTACCGAATAAATCTATCCACTGCTGTTCGTGTCGATGTCGGTCGACCGCAGTAAAACGGGAATGCAGCAAACCGCACTTTACCGCCAGTCCGGCGCAACGTGCTGCTAAGATGCGATAGGTTTCCTGCGCCTCAGCAACGCTGTTTTCAATCCACAAAACTTGTTGACCTTGCTCAGCTCGCAGCAGAGCTTCTTCTATCGCTTCACTTTGCTTCGCATAATGTAGCTCAATCTTGTATTCACTCGGACTGTCCGCTGCTAATGTGGAAATCTGCCCGCCGCTTATTGCCGTGATCATCGGATAAGGTTCATTCTGCACCTGCGCAGTTGCTTCCTCCAACGGCAGCCCTAATAATTCGTATCGGCGCTGACGTGTCAGGGTTGCACTCAAGATAATCACACTACAGCCCAATTCCCGCAACACCGCTATTAAGTGCTGTACCAACATTCCGGTATAGATATCATAGGAATGAATTTCATCCAACACCACTACTTTGCCTGCCAAGCCGAATGAGCGAACGAAACCGTGTTTTACCCACATTACTGATAATAAAATTTGATCAATCGTGCCGACCCCGAAAGGCGCTAAAACCGCTCTTTTCTTTTGGTTGAACCACGAGCCAGCAACAGCCGCATCTTCCCCCATTTCAAACTGCTGTAACCAAGCAGTTCCATGTATAAGCAAAGCTTCTCGATGCGCGCTTTGCGGTTGAATAATCTGTTCCAAAAACTGATTAACCCGCTGATAGATTTTATTCGAGGTCAGTTGGGTCGGCAGGGCAAAATAAAAGCCACTTGCGTCGCCACGCTGCAACAGGCTGTAGGCGGCATATAGCGCCGCTTCGGTTTTCCCCAATCCCATTGGCGCTTCCAACACATAACAACCGTTACGCTGCACGCTATCAATAAGCTGCTGCTGCACCTGATGTGGTGAAAAAGTAAAAATATCCTGAAAAGTCAGTCCACTATTGAACTGTAATGGTAGATATCCGGCTTCGGCTACCGCACTTTCGATATATAACCGCCAATCCTGCGCCGGATCTTCAAATAATGCCCCTGAGCCAATCCAATCTGCGACCGTAATCAGTCCGGATACCGCCAGCAGTTGCTGATCATTTTTTAGCTCCGGAAAATCACACTGAAAATGCTGTTTTAAGGCATCAATCAATGCTAAACGCTGTTGATGGTAAACCGTACCACCTAACACCTCAGCATTTTCCGGATCAACAATCCCATTTTTCGCTTTAATAGGATAACTGCCGTGGTGTTGCCCTGCCGCTACCGCAGCTTTTTCGCCGATCAATGACCGCAACGTCAGAAAAGTGACTCCGCCATGATAATCCCAAGCGGATTCATCGGTGTTGAGCGTTAATTCACACCCCAATGCTTTACGCAGCTTATTTTGAAAACGGGGTGATACCTTGCCGATGTCATGGCATGCTGCCAACAACTCGACACCATCAGGGAAAAGTGTGGTGCGAATTGAAACGGGGATTTGTGCTAATAATCGCTTGGCAACTTCGCCGACAATGATGCAATGTTCCAAAATCGTTCTACCAGCAACACAGCTACCGTCTGTCAAACGCCGAGTTTTCGCCAAACAGGTCAAATAAGAAACCGGTTCGGCTGTATTAGTCGTGTTACGCTTGATCGGTTTTCGATGAGCAGCAAGGAAAGCACACATAAAAATCCTATTATCTAATGCTGTTGACCTTCCTCATACAACCACTGCGCCACTTGCTTGGCGTAATAGGTCAAAATGCCGTCGGCGCCAGCACGTTTGAAGCATAGCAGCGCTTCCATAATCGCCGGTTTTTCGGCGAGCCAGCCGTTTTGAATGGCGGCTTGCAGCATGGCATATTCGCCGGAAACTTGGTAGGCGAAGGTTGGGACGCCGAAGTGTTGTTTCACCCGATACACCAAATCCAAATACGGCATGCCCGGTTTCACCATCACCATATCCGCACCTTCTTGTAGATCTAACGCCACTTCCTGCAAGCCTTCGTTGCTGTTGGCGGGATCCAGTTGGTAGGTTTTCTTATTGCCGCCTTTTAAATTACTGCTAGAGCCGACCGCATCACGGAACGGACCGTAGAAACTGGAGGCATATTTGGCGGAGTACGCCATAATTTGGGTGTTTATAAAGCCGTTTTGCTCAAGTGCGGTGCGGATGGCGCCGATGCGTCCGTCCATCATGTCGCTTGGCGCCACAATATCGGCACCGGCAGCGGCATGTGATAAGGCTTGTTTAACTAAAATGTCGCTGGTGGTGTCGTTGATTACATAGCCTTCAGCATCGATTATCCCGTCTTGTCCGTGTGTGGTATAAGGATCCAGTGCCACATCGGTCAGTACGCCCAATTCGGGATAAGCCGCTTTCAGGGCTTTGACCGCACGTTGCACTAAGCCGTTTGGATGATAGGCCTCTTCTGCCAACAAGGATTTTTTCTCCTGCGCAATCACCGGAAACAACGCAATCACCGGCACGCCGTATTTCACCAATAACCCGGCTTCGATCAACAATTGATCCAACGTTAAACGCTCCACGCCGGGCATTGACGGCACAGCTTCACGCTCATTCTCGCCTTCCATAATAAACACCGGATAAATCAAATCATCGGCGGTCAATTTATTTTCTGCAACCAAACGGCGGCTAAAGTCGTGTCGGCGCAGGCGGCGCATACGGTTAGCCGGAAAATGCGCAAAAATTTGTTGGGTCATAATCTTGTCCTCTTTAACGCAATAAGACGCCAATGGCGTCTCAGACTATTGACGTCTTCTTTTTTCTCTTTTCGGAAATTTTAATTTGATTCAGCATCAGCGGTAGCGTTGTCTTCATCTCGCGGTTTATAAAACCGTGATACTAATAAGCCAACCTCAAACAACAACCACATCGGAATCGCCAGCAAGGTTTGCGAAAACACATCCGGTGGCGTCAAAAACATCCCAATAACAAAGGCGGCTACAATAATATAGGGGCGTTTGCGACGCAGATCATCTGCCGTCACCACGCCGCTCCAACACAGCAGGATAATCGCAATCGGCACTTCAAAGCAAATACCGAATGCCAAGAAAATGGTCAACACAAAGTCCAGATAGTTGCTGATATCCGTCGCAATGGCCACTCCTTCCGGTGCTGTTTTGGTCAAAAAACCGAACACCAGCGGGAATACCACATAATAGGCAAATGCCACACCGGCATAAAATAGCAGTGTACTGGAAAACAGCAGTGGATAAATCAAGCGTTTTTCATGTTGATAAAGTGCCGGGGCGACAAACGCCCAAACTTGGTAGAGCAAATAAGGAACCGACAAGAAAATCGCCACCACGCCGGTCAGTTTCAGTGGGGTAAAAAATGGCGCAGCTACGCCGGTCGAAATCATGCTCGAGCCTTGCGGCAGTTGTTCGATCAGCGGCAAAGCGACCAAGCGATAAATATCATTGGCAAAAAACACCAAACCACAAAAAACAAGCAAAATACACAAAATCGCTTTCAACAAGCGGTTACGCAATTCAATCAGATGGTTAATCAGCGGTTGGGAGTCTTCAACTGACGACATACAACATTCCTTTCGGGTTAAACTTTAGCAGCGTCTGCTGTTTTATCGACAGCTATTTTATCAACTTCGCCGTTAGGCGAGGCAAGAGCGGGATCTTCAGACACCGCACTTTCATCTGCAACCAAGTGCGGTTCCTCTGCTTCTGCCAACATCGCTTGATCATCTTCGCTTAAAGCGTTCTCTTTCAAATTTTGTTCGATATTTTTAATACCGCTTTGTAATTGTTCGCCTTGCTGCTGCACACTTTGTTGCATTTTTTGTGCCGATTCTTTCAAGTCTTCAATACTTTTGGCTAAATCCGGTGACAACTCACTCAGATTCAGTTTTTCCGCTTTTTTAATACTCTCCTGCAATTCATGCAGTTTCAGTTCCTGGCTCAATTCATTCTGCACATTGGTGGCAATGCCGCGAATGGTGCGAATCCAACTGACCACCGTTCTAATTGCCACCGGCAAACGTTGCGGGCCTAGCACCACCAGACCCACTACAAAAATTAAAACCAGTTCGGAAAATCCAATATCAAACACGGGTTACGCCTGCTCTTTATCTTTAGCCTGTTCTTTAGTTGCTGATTTTTCAGCGTTGTTTTCTAAAGATTGTTTAAAATCAGCATCTTTTTGATCATCGTCTTTAATGGCTTTTTTAAAACCTTTAACCGACTCTCCCAGATCTGAACCTAAACTTTTCAATTTTTTTGTTCCGAATAGAAGAACCACAATTAATACAATAATAGCCAATTGCCAAACGCTGATACCCATAAAACCACCTCATAATATGAAAAATAGCCCAAAAATGACCACATTTCGATTGTTAAATAAATTGTTGTGCCACTCGAAAAACTTTAAACCATTGATAGCTTACAGTCAATCTGCAAGTGTATTTTGGATCAATTTTTCATTAATCGTTTTTCAACAAGCCGTAGAGCCAGATTATAACCGCACTTAGCAATAAGCACGAACTAAAATATCGCGGCAAATGTGCAAATTGTAAGAGTGTTGTGATAAATATCACACTGCCAATTAGCCCACTGTACCAAGAGCGTCGCCGCTGTCGCTGCTGCCCGACCAAAGTGCGGTTTAATTCGCCAATTTGTCGGCTGATCTGCTGTTGTTGCTGTAAAGCGTGATACAAGGTTTCCGGCAACTCAGCAAAATGCTCACGGAAATACGGTAACTTCTCTTTCACACTGCGATACACCGATTTCAGCCCAACTTGATCGTTCAACCAATCTTGCAAAAATGGCTTTGCAGTTTGCCATAAATCCAATTGTGGATAAATTTGTCGCCCTAAGCCCTCGATATACAACAAGGTTTTTTGCAACAACACCAATTGTGGCTGCACTTCCATATTGAAGCGACGCGCAGTATTAAACAGATTCAACAACACATGCCCAAACGAAATCTCGCTCAGCGGCTTGGCAAAAATCGGATCGCACACAGTGCGGATCGCCTGTTCAAACTCCTGCACATTGGTGTCTTCCGGCACCCAGCCGGAATCAACGTGCAACTGCGCCACCCGTTGATAATCCCGATTGAAAAATGCTAAAAAATTCTCTGCCAAATAGCGCTTGTCTTCCCGATTCAGCGAGCCGACAATGCCACAGTCAATGCCGATATATTGCGGATCTTCAGGGTGCTTCGGGTTGACAAAAATATTGCCAGGGTGCATATCCGCATGGAAAAAACTGTCACGGAACACTTGGGTGAAAAACACCTGTACGCCACGTTCTGCCAGCAGTTTCATATTGGTGCCGTTGGCTTCCAATGCAGCAATATCCGATACCTGAATACCGTAGATCCGCTCCATCACGATCACATTCTTGAAGCAGAAATCATTATACATTTCAGGAATATACAACATTGGACTGTTTTCAAAATTGCGCCGCAATTGGATCGCATTCGCCATTTCGCGCCGCAAATCCAGCTCGTCTAAAATGGTTTTTTCATATTCCCGCACCACTTCCACCGGGCGTAAACGCCGCCCTTCGCTTGATAATCGAGGAATCCAACCTGCCAAGCGATACATCAAGCCAATGTCCGCCGCAATCGCCTTCTCGATGTTTGGGCGAATCACTTTCAGCACCACTTCACGCCCGGCAAATTCGCTATCGGCATTGAAGGTTGCGGTGTGTACTTGTGCGATCGAGGCGGAAGCCAATGCGGTTTCATCAAAATCACTGAACCAATTTTCCAGTTTGCCGCCCAGTGCGCTTTCAATTTGCTGCCGTGCCAACTTGCCAGAAAATGGCTCAACTTGATCTTGCAACAGCGCTAATTCATCAGCAATGGCATCGGGAAACAGATCACGCCGGGTTGACAACATTTGCCCCAATTTTATCCACACCGGCCCCAGTTCCTGCAATGCCAAACGCAAGCGCAAGCCGAATGCCTTGTCTTGATGACGGTTTTGCAGCCAAAACAGCAGTTTGCGTCCGCAACGAATCGGACGAGTGAACCCGGTTTTCGGCAACGCTTGATCCAAGCCGTATTGTAGAATCACTTGGATAATTCGATAAAAACGCAGGGTTGATTTAATCACAGCTCGCCTCTTTTTCTGCTATTTTTGCTGCTATGCGGCTTTGCAACTGCTGAAATTGATGCTCCAATTGATCACATTGCTGCTGCACTTGTGCCACCTGGGTCTGAAAATCTGCAAACGCCAATTTGGGCGTAACAATTTGCCACTCTTCACTGAAACGCTCGTCCCAATGCCACGAAGCAGTTTGCTGCTTGTTTGCCAGAAAATTCAGCCCCTGCTGTAATAGTTTGCTAGCGTTATATGCCAGCACATCGCCCACATACGGCGACAGCAACTCAGCCGGATCTGTTTGCAAAAACGCCATCAAGCCCAAAAAGTCTTGCAACACTTGCAGATCACCGTGGATCACAATCGATTTATCATTAATATAGTGGCTTAATTCCGATTTTTTCGGCAATTTTAGTAAAATTTTCGCTGAGGTTTGCAGCGAACAATCGGCGATGCCTTCATATTGCTGCAACACATCGATTGCCTGTTCCGAAAAAATAAAATAGTAACTGATCTCAGGTTGCTGCAATTGCAATGCCAGCACCTTGCCGTTCAATTTTCGCAACAGCGGCTGATAATTCTCAGTATTTTTTAATAAATGTGAAAGTGCGGTTTCCAACGCAGCTGCAGCAAGCTGTGGCAATATGAATTGTGTTTTTATCTGCGCCCAACTGGGTAACATCGTCCGATTTCCTTTTTTAATCTAGGGTATGTTGATCTTTTAAGTATATTATTTGAGCTAAAACTAATCCTTTTAGCCTAGCACGGCAAAGCCGTACTAGGTTACGCATAGATCAGCCGCTTTGCGGCTGCTTCAGAGAGGCAAAGCCTCTCATCAATGCTTAACCGATTGCGACCGTAGGTCGCTGTCGGATAAAATCACACTCTTTTTGCTTGATTTATAAACACAAAAGATCAACAGACCCTAACACTTGCTAAGTTAACACGTTATTTTTTTAGAATTTGTAGCCTCTAAAATTTATAGCCTCGATGCAGCGCCACAATCCCAGCACTCAAATTGTAATAGTCCACATTTTCAAAACCGGCAGCGCCCATCATTGTTTTCAGCGTATCCTGATCCGGGTGCATTCGGATCGATTCCGCCAAATAACGATAACTTTCCGCATCATTGACCACCACTTCACCCACTTTCGGTAAAATATTAAATGAATAAAAGTTATACAACTTGCTTAACGGATCAAGAATCGGTTTAGAAAACTCCAACACCAGCAAACGCCCGCCCGGTTTCAACACCCGATACATCGACTGCAACGCCTTGTCTTTATCTGTCACATTGCGCAAGCCAAAACTGATGATAATGCAATCAAAACTGGCATCGGCAAACGGCAGCGCTTCGGCATTTGCCTGCACATATTCCACATTGCCGACCACGCCCAAATTACGCAATTTTTCGCGCCCGACCTGCAACATCGAATCATTAATATCCGCCAACACCACACGCCCATCGGCGCCGACAATCCGTGAAAATTTAGCACTAAAATCGCCGGTTCCGCCCGCCAAATCCAACACGTTCTGCCCTTTGCGAACCCCACTGCAATCAATGGTGAACCGTTTCCAAACTCGATGAACTCCAAATGACAGCAAGTCATTCATCAAATCATATTTGCCCGCCACCGAATGAAACACATTGGCAACCAACTGCTGCTTCTCTGCTTTGCCGACGGTTTTAAAACCAAAATGGGTAGTTTCCGCTTGAGGTTGCGTCACATTGAGTGGATTATCGTTTGGATTTTGTGATTGGTTCATATCTTGCTTCATCGCCATTTTCTGAGTGAGTTAAACTTGCCCCACTTTAGCACAAAACCGCAGCGAGTTTGATCATTGCAGCAGAAAAAAATCCACCAATTGCGGAAGTTCAACAAACACCTCTTTTCCTAAAACAAAGATCAGCGTTAAAAGCCTCCTTAAATCAATAGAAAACAGTTATTATCGTAAATACTGACACCTAACCATATCAAATTTGTTTAAAATCATTCTACTTAATGATATGGCTTGGATTTAAAATTTTAATTTTATTATTTTTCACCTCTATAATATAATCAAACTTTTCAATACAAGAGTAATCATGAGTTGCGCATATTATTGTTTTTAGTTCATGCTTATCAAAAATATAATTCCAAACTTGTTCTGATGTTGTATTGTCAATAGATGATGTTGGCTCATCAAAGAAAATTATAGGGCTTTTTCTATAACTACTTCTTAATATATCCAATCTTTTTCTCTCCCCTCCAGAAAAATTATTTATATTTATATCTCTTTTTCCTTCTAGAATGTCTTTAAAATGACCCAACCCTAAAGATTTGAAATCTGAATATATTTCTTTATCGGCTTTTATAGAGTCTAGAAAAATAGCTCTCTCTAGGTTACCACTAAAAAAATCAGGAAATTGGAAATAAAATGAAAATATATGTGATACATCTACATCTATCATATTAAAAATATCTTCACCATTTACAAAAATTGTATTTTCAACCGGAATCATTCCACTAATTATTTTTAGAAGCGTTGATTTCCCAACCCAGTCTCGCCTATTATAACGATTTTATCCATATAATTTATACTTAAAACATTCTCATTTATTATACTCTTATCTTTATTTATCTTATAAATAAATTTATTTATTAGCATGTGATTATTTTTTATCGTTTTTATATTTTTGTTTTGAGCCTGGTTTTTCTCATCTTCTAATAAGACTTCATCTAGTTTTGATTTGTCAATCTTAAACTGATCATATTCTTTATAAGCTTCAGTAATTCCAATTATACTATCCATAAAAATTCCTGAAAAGCTATATATAACAACAAAATCACCAACACTAAATGAGTTCTCACTTATTAAAATTACTCCAATCAACATTGTTATACAGCTAGAAAATTTATTTAATAAAAATTGAATAGAAGAAAGTATAGCTGAAAAAAAGATAATTTTACCGTATTGGCAGCTTAATCATTATAATTTTTTAGAAGAAGACTCAAAAATATTAAAAAATTTAATTGTTTTACCAGATAAGAAAAATTCTACAAAATAATCACTTAATGAA
>VDHG01000027.1 GCA_006228005.1 Testudinibacter crocodili | reverse complement strand
AAAATCGCCCTTTTTGACGATAACCTTCCAACAGCGTATTGCCGGTGTCCAGCGTATATTGGGCGCCGAAGCGGAAAAACGGGTATTTGAACAGATTCGCCAAAATGATGATGATCGCCAGCTGCCAGCCGTAAATCGCACCGGATTGGGTAGAGGCGATCAAATGCGAGCCGCCAACCGCCGCTGATGCCATTAAAATGCCGGGACCTAACGCCTGTAATTTACTGCGAAAAGTGGAAACTTCTTCGGTTTCCGAGTGCAATGCTTCACTATTATTTGCCATATTGGTGGTTCCTATTTGTGCTTCTTCAAAATAAATAAAAACCTAAGACTAAATCTGACGTGTTATTTCCCATCCAGCACATGCCAAACTTAGTTTTAGGTTTCGTGCAATAAAAAATCAATTTGAAAAACAATTCAAAAGCCAACGTCGCGTGTCAGCAAAATGTGACGATTATCTTTTATTTTTATAAAAATACCGAATATTCATATAGATTATTACTTCTAAATTAGAATAAAAAACCAAATTAATTTAAAAAAATAGAATAAAATACCATTCTATTTTTATCTAACATTGAACTATTTTTCAAAAAGATAACTGAGTTTACTGATTATTTAAGGGATTAGCAATCTACTTTAACGATTTCAAAAATCGTTGTCACAAAATAATGACAGTAGAATATGCTTTTATCGAACACTAACGTCGTAGTTGTTTGAAAATGCCGAACAGCAGCCACAATACCAGTAGCAACAGTAACATTGCGGCAAGTGGCACCCAGGTCCACGTGAAATGTTGCCAAACGGTCAACAAATATTCACCGCCAACGCTGGCACCGAGGTAATAACTGGAGAGGTAAAGTGCGGATGCCAACGCACGGGCGTGAGTAGCATTTTTGCCGACCCAAGCGCTGGCAAGGGCATGAGTGAAGAAAAAACCGATGCTGCATAGCAACAATCCTGCTATCAGAATCAGCACAGCATCACTCACCAACAACAACATGCCGAACATGAGGATTAGCCAACCAATCAACATGCCGCGCGGCGCATTAAAACGGCGACTGAAACGTCCTGCCATCGAGGCTGCAAACGTGCCGCTTAAATAGCAGAGAAATAATAGCGAGACCTGAATCGTGCTGAACAGCCAAGGCGCTTGTTGCAAACGTAAGCCGACCACTGAAAACATATTGATAAACATACCGAAACAAATACCGCTGATTAAAAATGTACGCCACAGCAGCGGGTTCTTGATATGCCCGCACAAATTGGTAAGAATGGTGCGAAATGCCAATAGCTGCGGTTTAAAATAGCGTTCACGCGGCAGATAAAAATAGGTCAGTAACGCACCCGCAAACGTCAAAAGTGCGGTAAACAGCATCGGCGCATTCAGCCCGAACCAATCTGCCAATGCGCCACCGAGAATCCGCCCTGAAATACCGCCAATTGAATTTGCCGCAATATAAATCCCCACTGCCGGAATCACGGCGTCGGCTTCAAATTCTTCACTGATATAGGCAATTGCCACCGCTGGCAAGCCTGCCAACGCCATTCCCTGCAAAAAACGCAATCCGATCCAAACCGCAACCGAATCACTGAACACCAAACTGAAAGAAAGCAGTGCCGACAAGCCTAAACTCAACAACATCATCAGGCGGCGACCATAGCGATCGGCAAGCAACGCCCAAGGGATCAAAAATAGACTCATACCTAGCGAGGCGGCAGCAAAAATCCAGTTTGCTGCATTCAGAGAGACGGCATAACGCTCGGCAAACAGTGATAACAGTGGTTGCACGACGTATAAATTACTAAAAACCAAAAAAGACGACAGTGACAGCACCAGAGTCGCCAACAAATAGTCGCGGGTTTTAATTTTTATCATCGTATTTTCATTTTTATAACGGATTGTTTACATTCTAATCTAACCTGTAGCCAGCACAAGATATTGATCACAAAAATGCTGTCTGGCGCAAATTTTTCTTTATCAAAATCCCAAATCCTCTTACTCTATTCCATCTGCTAATTTCTATTCAAACTATTCAACTATGTTACTGACAACACTTTATATTATCGGTATTACCGCCGAAGCGATCACCGGTGCTTTGGCCGCCGGAAGAGAAAAAATGGATCTATTCGGGGTGATTATTATTGGTGCGGTCACTGCCATCGGTGGTGGTTCTATCCGTGATATGCTGCTCGGACACTATCCGCTTGGTTGGGTGGCACATCCCGAATATATTATGATTGTTGCCGGAGCGGCGGTTTCAACGGTGTTTGTCGCACCGCTGATGCGCTATTTTCGCACCGTATTTTTAGTGTTGGATGCCTTGGGGCTGATTGTATTTTCGATTATCGGCGCTCAAGTGGCACTGGATATGGGGCACGGCTTGATCATCGCCTCCGTTGCTGCAGTTGTGACCGGTGCCTTTGGTGGGGTGCTGCGTGATCTGTTGTGCAATCGTATTCCGTTGGTGTTTCAGAAAGAGCTGTATGCCAGTGTCGCCTTGCTGACCACCGCAATTTATCTCGGCTTGCCCCATCTCGGCATTTCGCACAATCTAGTGGTGATTTTAACGCTGATCAGCGGCTTCGGAATCCGCTTGCTGGCGATTTATTTCCATCTCTCGCTGCCGGTATTCGACTATCAGGAGCAGGCGGAACCGCCTAAACCGTTGTTGGCAAAATGGCGTGAGAACCGCAAGAAATAAACCTACAAATTGCAATCGGATAAAACGTGAGGCTCTATTACAACTCTGCCAACATTGCGATAACCATTTCGGAAGATTGTTGTGCCGCTAGCGGTAGAAATTCGTCAAACGAGATATGCGAAACTTGATCCGCAACATCTGACACTGCACGCACCACCACAAACGGCAGATCGAATGAGAAGCAGACCTGCGCAATCGCAGCCGCTTCCATTTCCACCGCAACCGCTTGTGGAAAATCAGCTTTAATCCGTGCGATCTGCTGCTCATCGTTACAGAACATATCGCCGCTGCATACCAAGCCTTTGACCGCACTTTTGCCTTGTCGTTGAATCACTTTTTGCGCCAATTCGATTAGCGCCTGATTCGAAGCAAAGGTGGCCGGACAGCCCGGTAATTGCCCTTTGGCATAACCAAACGCAGTGACATCGGCATCATGATAGGCGGTATTGCTGGAGATAATCACATCACCGATAGCCAAACCGGCAGCAATTCCGCCGGCAGATCCGGTGTTGATGACACAATCCGGCTTAGTCAACAAAATCAGCGCAGTTGTTGCCATGGCTGCCGCCGTTTTGCCGATACCGGACTGAACTAGCGCCACATCAGCGCCATGCAAGCTGCCTTGATACAGGGTGCAGCCGGCGATCTGGTGTGTGGTCACATCACGCATTTTATTGCGTAAAATCTCGACTTCTTGCAGCATAGCGCCAACAATTCCGATTTTCATTTTGCTTCCTTGATTAGGGTCTGTTGATGTTTGTTTATTATTCTTGATAACAACCGCACTTTATTACTGTATTTTATTCGAGTTATTTGATGCATTGGCAAAGGCAGGTGACTGTTGTTGTAAGATCCGCGAAATCAAAAAATCCATCACGGCAAAAGTATAATCGTCGTTATACAACGTGCTGCTGGTTAACACATATTGTCCGTCAACCACCACAAACGGGCTGGTAAATACGCCATATTTCTCGGTGGCTTTCACTGCTTCTTGGGCTTTTTCAGCGACCGCCTGCGATTTGATCTGCATTAAAAACTGATCCAGCACCACATGGTGTTTTATCAGCCAGTGGTAGAGGTTTTCACCCTCAACCAAAGAAGCCTTTCCCTGATGTTCGGTGGCGGTATCAAACAACAGTAGTTCAGCCAGATCTTGTCGATCCAGATTGTTTAAACTGTAATACACATTCGGTCCGAACAACGCATCTTCGGTGGCGATAGGTTGTAAAATCAAGCGGATTTGCTCATCATGCAGCCGTTGATACAAACTTAAATTATCAAACGCCGTCAGACAATAGGCACATTCATAACTAAAAAATAGCCTAACCTCGATTCGCCCATCAATCGGAGTAGATTTGATCGGAATCGTATAAGAAAAATAGTCTTTGCCGTCTTGAAAAACAGATTCGTCAACGCTGGCATTAGTATCAGAAGAAATACCAGACTCTGTTGGCTCGGTAACCGCACTTTCTGCTGCGTCGGCAGCCGATGTAAGATTTTTAGCTGACGTTGTACCATCTAGCGCCTGTGCCCAAGCTGACGGAAAGTATAATGCCAGCACTATCCCACGCCACCACAACCGACTTATTCTGTTTTTCATGACCCTATCTCTTTGGAGCTTATCCCACTTAACCCGTATCCTACGCTGTTTTTAGCCAGGCTGCATATATTCTACCATTAACTGCAACTGTCGGTTACCACGAAACTCATTAATATCCAATTTATAAACAATTTTCATGGTTTTTATCGATAAATCAGGATAGCGTTGTGGATCAATATTAAAGGCAATCGCATCAAACAACTGGGTGCTATTCGGTGGTTGCAGCAACATTTTTAAATGCCGTCCGCCCACCAAACGCTGTTGTAACACACTAAACTCACCATCAAATAGCGGCTCCGGGAAAGCTTGCCCCCAAGGTCCGTTTGCAGCAATCAGCTCTGCGGTTTGTAAATTCATCTCGCTTGGCGACAATTCACCATCGGTCCAGATAGTGCCGGTCAACTGCTCTTGCGCCACACAGTCACACACAATCTCAAGAAAGTGTTGCTGAAACTCTGCAAAACGACTCTCATCAATACTCAAGCCTGCCGCCATTGCATGTCCGCCAAATTTCAAAATCATGCCCGGACAACGCTGATCGATGCGCTCCAACACATCTCGGATGTGCAGCCCTTCAATCGAACGTGCCGAACCTTTTAGCACTCCCGCTTGATCTTGGGTAAACGCCACCACCGGACGATGAAAGCGGTCTTTAATCCGCGATGCCAAAATGCCCAGCACGCCCTGATGCCAATCTGCACGATACAGCGCAATTGCATGAGGCAAACTCTGTTCCAGCTCGTGTAATTGGCTGCAAATCTGCAAAGCTTCGAGCTTCATACCTTGTTCAATTTCTTTACGAGTTTGGTTCAGCGCATCCAAATCATGTGCCAGTTGGCGGGCAAGCTGCATATCATCTGCCAACAACAGCTCAACCCCAACGCTCATATTATCCAAACGCCCAGCGGCATTTAATCTTGGTCCTATAGAGAAGCCCAAATCAGCAGCCACAAAACGACTGAGATCGCGATTGGCAATTTCTGCTAACGCCTGAATGCCGTAGCGACAGCGTTGTGCACGGATTCGCTCTAACCCTTGATGTGCCAAAATACGGTTATTTTGATCTAACGGCACCACATCAGCGATCGTGCCCAATGCCACCAAATCCAAAAGTTCAGCAAAATTTGGCAGTTCCGACGCTGCAATTTCACCTTGATCACGCAGTGCTGCACGCACTGCCAGCATCAAATAAAAAGTGACGCCGACTCCGGCAAGCGATTTAGACGGGAAGTTACAGTCTGCCAGATTAGGATTGATAATCGCATCAGCATTCGGCAATTGCTCCGGTGGCAAATGGTGATCGGTGATGATCACCTTCACACCGCACTTTTTGATGAACTCCACGCCTTCATATGAGGAAACACCGTTATCCACCGTGATCAATAATGCCACGTGCTTTTCCAACGCCATTTTTGCCACATCGACACTTAAACCGTAGCCTTGTTCAAAACGGTTCGGCACCAAGTAATCGACCTGTTGAAAACCGAGCTTACCTAATGCCAATACTGCAAGTGCGGTGCTGGTAGCGCCATCGGCATCAAAATCACCGACAATCACAATTTTTTGCTGTTCACGCCGCGCCGCCAACAGTAATGCCACAGCCGCATCAATACCACTGAGTTGTGGTGGCAACAGAGATTTCAAAGTGCGGTCTAGCTGCTGTTGATCGGCAATGCCCCGTACTGAAAAAATACGGTTAAGTAACGGGCTGTCTCCCAAAGGAAAAATAGTGTCCAGTTGGCGACGGCAGATAATTTTATTCACGCTGAAGATTGAACCTGTAGTTTAAAACTAAAAAGATAAAAATAAACTAAACCCTGATAAATCAGGGCATTAGACTGCTGACAAAGATGAAAACGCACAATATTTATTGTAAAAATAGAGGCGGATTAACTATCCGCCCGAACTGAATATTGATTTTTTCCTTTTCAGATTAAATACTTATTTCGCACTTCGAAAGCGGGCGGATAGTTAATCCGCCCCTACTTTGCCTTATTAAATATCTTTGTCAATAATACGTTCAACAAAAACTTATTGCGCTTCCTGCAAGGCAGCTAATAGTTCTTTTGGCGGCAGATACCCACCGATCATTTCGCCACTGTCAGTGACAATGCTCGGTGTGCCACGCACACCATATTGACGTCCCAAGGCGTAGTGTTGCGCCACCATATCCGGTGTCATCAGGTTTTTTGGCAAATCACCGTTTTCAGCAGCGTCTAATGCTTGATTGCGATCTTTTGCCTGCCAGATTGCTTCCATTTGGCGTGCGGTTTGGTTGTCTAAGCCAGCGCGTGGAAATGCTAAAAAGCGTAGCGTAATTCCCAAATTATTGTACTCGTCTTTTTTGCTGTAGAGTAAATGGCAATAATGGCAGGTGATATCCATAAACACTGTCACTATATATTTTTCATTTTTTGCCGGATAGACAATCATTTGATCGCTCAACGCATTCAACTTACCGAACAATATTTTTTCGCTCAAATTGACCAGCTCACCATTTTTAAATTCAAATAAATCGCCACGTAAAATATAGTTTCCGTCTTCAGAGACATAGAAGATGCCCTGATCTGAAACCACTGATTTGATGCCTTTTATCGGTGCAGGTTGCACTTCAACATTGGTCATGCCCAATGCAGAAAGGTGCTGGTTGATCTCTGCATCGGAACCGAATGCCAGACTACTGAATAACGTTGTGACAAGCAAAATAGATTTTTTCATGGTTTTCCTTGATTAGGGTCTGTTGATGTTTGTTTATATTTTAATAATGCATTATTCCAAGCTGAACGGCTTGACATAAGGCAGCATGCCTTTTTGCAGCATACTGCGCAACCCGCTGGAGTAGTTGCTGCCTAATCCCCTGATTTCAAAATTGATAGCGATTGAATTATCATAAAACACCTGATCGGCGGTATCACTGCGGTTACTGGAGGTGAGGTAGCGGCGAGCGCCGATGCCAACGCTCCAGCAACAGCTATTATATTGAATGCCGCCATATTGTTCGACCGGCTTATTTAAAGCGACATCATGATAATAGCGACCAATAATCGCCCAGTTGTCATCTATATCCCAAGCCACCGTCGCACCAATCTGTTTGATATCTTGATTATAACGGTTAGCGCCACTTTGCAAATTTTGATTGATATAATCCTGGCTGGCATAACGATAGTTCAATTGCACCAAATTATGACCGCTAGGGTTAAATTCGAGCGCCATATTGGCAAGTGCGGTTTTATTCAAGACCGTATCATATTGATAACTGCCACGCCAACTCCAGTCGGAATTGATCTTCCAGTTAGACTGCATCGACCAAGAAGAAGAGTGACGACTGGTGCTGTTGTCTTCTGATTCATCGATACGCGAAGCGGTCAAATAATAAATTTGTCCCAAAGAAAAGTTAAACCGCTCTTCCGAGTGTTGGTCAAAAAAGCGGGTTGTGCCACCAACAGTTACTTGATTGGCTGATGCGATACGATCTAAGCCGCTGTAGCGGCGATCGCGAAACAGCGAGAAATAATCTTGTTGCAACAGGGCGCTGTCATAGCCCAAACCAAGGTAATTCGAATCCACATCTTGTGCGCCGATATTACTTTGGTTTTTATATGGTCGATACAAATACTGTACATGCGGCTCGAGGGTTTGGGTGTATCCCTCAAACACCGATTTGGAATTTAATAAAATAGTCTGTAAATCGGCTTTAAACTGTGGCAGCACCCGATTGACGCTGCTCTGCACCGCTTCTGCATTTTCGCCTTTGCCCGAAGTTTGGCGATAGTGAGTTGCATATAATTTGGTTTGTAAATTCAAGCTACCGTAGTCATTACTCAGGGGTAAATTCAACTCCGGCTGCACATGAAAACGCCAGGCTTTGGGCATATACGAACTGTCGTTATCAAAATGCACAGCTTGCGAAAACAGCGCAAAATCCAACCAGCCATTGGCTAAACCATTTTTATAGTAGTTAAAATCAATCTGTGGCAGCGCACGATACGGTCCGATTTCGGCCTCATCAAAAATCTGGAATTGTCGACCGGAAATCACCAAATTATAGTTCGGCTGGTAATAGCCCAAACTGAATTTCTGAGTGGCATATCCGTCGGTGCTGTTACCGTATTCCGAGCTAAAGTCATTAAAATAACGCTTATCGCTCACTTTGGTATAATCCACATTCAAACGCCAATCACCAAATGTTGCGGCATGTTGCCAGAAAAACAGATGACGTGATTTATTGCTGCCCAGATAGGTTTTTAAACGATCACGATGCAAATATTCCGTCGCCACCGTACCCAAACCAAACTGAGTCAAATAACGAAATTCGGTCAACAACTGCAATCCACGATCCGTCATCATTTTCGGGGTAAAGGTCGCATCATAATTCGGTGCAATGTTCCAATAAATCGGTTGTGCATAACTGAAGCCGTCACGGCTTGACATACTAAATTGTGGCATTAACAACCCGCTGCGGCGACGGTCACCCAACGGCAACTGCCAATAGGGGGAATACAAAATCGGTACGCCCAGCACTTTAAAACGTGCCCCCCACATTTCGGCGACTTCTTCTTGTAAATCTTGGCGAATTTCATTGGCCTCGATCGACCAGGCATTATCATTCGGCAAGCAAGAAGTAAAAGTCGCATTGTGCAAAGTGCGGTAGCGCTCACGCATCTCCGCCTGTTGGGCGGTACCACGTCCTTGGCGACCGACAAATTGGTAATCGGCATTTTGCAAATCACTGTCTTTGCTGTTCAGATTAATTTTGGCATTACGACCTTTCAAATCGATCTGCTCGTCACGGTATTGCAAATCGCCGTCAATATAGGCAAAACGGGTCAACTGCCCGGCATTATCTTGTGTGGTAATTTTCGCATATTGCGACTGCAAACGACGGTTTCC
The DNA here is from genome assembly GCA_006228005.1 of Testudinibacter crocodili. Taxonomy (GTDB): domain Bacteria; phylum Pseudomonadota; class Gammaproteobacteria; order Enterobacterales; family Pasteurellaceae; genus Chelonobacter. The sequence goes on along the minus strand of VDHG01000027.1, from coordinate 35,186 downwards.
CTGTTGAATATCCACATCGCCCTGATAAGTTGCTTCCGTAGCGTGCGACATCTCACCGCGATTGGCCTCGATGTACACCGGCAAATCATTCGGGTTGCCAGCAACCGGTGTACCGCTAAAGTGCGGTACGCCCAACAGACACTGCTGACGCAGATCTGCTTGCGCCGTACTGCTGTGCACAGTGCCATATAATGCACTCAGAATCAGGGTCGCCAGTAGGCTATAAGTATTTTTTTTCATTCTGTAACCCAAGCTAATAAAAATGGTAATAAAACAGCGAAACTGGGGTGATTGTACTCGAAATTCGCTTATTGATCATGCGAATATTTTACCCTGCTGCACTATCCGACAAAAATTTTCATTGGTCTCAATATTCGCCTCAGAAATGATTGGCACATTTGACCTTAATAAGGGTAGAATGAAGTGATTTTTTATTCAGTTCATTTAATGAGGAAAAACTATGTCGCAATTACAAGAGTTACGTAAAATCACTGTGGTGGTTGCTGATACCGGTGATATCGAAGCCATTAAAACCTATCAGCCGCAAGATGCAACAACCAATCCGTCCCTGATTTTAAGCGCCTCGTCCCTGCCGCAATATGCGCCGTTGATTGATGATGCTATCGCTTATGCTAAACAGCAAAGCAGCGATAAAAAACAGCAATTGATTGATGCCGAAGATAAATTGGCGGTGAATATCGGGTTAGAAATTCTGAAAATCGTACCGGGACGCATCTCGACCGAAGTCGATGCGCGCATGTCTTACGACACCGCAGCCACGATTGAAAAAGCACGTAAATTGATCAAGTTGTATAACCAAGCCGGCATCAGTAATGAACGCATTCTGATCAAAATCGCCTCCACTTGGCAAGGTATCCGTGCCGCAGAAGTGTTGGAAAAAGAAGGCATCAACTGCAACCTGACTCTGCTGTTTTCACAAGCTCAAGCCCGTGCCTGTGCCGAAGCCGGTGTTTATCTGATCTCCCCGTTTGTTGGTCGTATTCTGGATTGGTACAAAGCCAACAGCGATAAAAAAGAGTATGCGCCGCACGAGGATCCGGGTGTGGTGTCAGTGACCGAAATTTATAACTACTACAAAACCTACGACTATAAAACCGTGGTAATGGGTGCCAGCTTCCGTAATATCGGCGAAATCACCGAGTTGGCGGGCTGTGATCGCCTGACCATCGCCCCAGGTTTGTTGAAAGAGTTGCAAGAGAGCAATCAACCACTAGAGCGTAAGTTAGACTTCAAAGGCAACGTAAAAGAGCGCCCAGCGCCGCTGAGCGAAGCACAATTCTATTGGCAGCACAACAGCGATCCGATGGCAGTGGAAAAACTGACCGACGGTATCCGAAAATTTGCCGCCGACCAAGAAAAATTGGAAGCAATGCTGATCACCAAACTGTAAGTTTGCCTGCTGCTTAAAACAAAAACCGCACTTTAACGTGCGGTTTTTTTAGGCTGAGATGCAAGATTTAATTAAAACTGATAGTTAATCCCAACACGAATATCACGCCCTGCACCGGCTAATGTTTCGCCACGTTGGGTATGCGGATAATAAAACTTATTGAACGCATTGTTCACTGCAAAGTTAACATTCATCTTGTCATTGCTGAACGGTTTCCAGTTGATATAGAAATCATGTACGGTATAGCCTTCACGTTTTACCGGCGTGCTGCTTTCACGCACCAAGACTGAACCTTTAGCATCTTCAACCGTACGATTACGCCAGCCCAGCTCAAGATCCGGCTGCATAAAGCGGTAGGCTAAAGAAGCTGTCCAAGTGCGCCCCACTTGCACCGCAAATTCCGGATTGGAACTGAGCAAGTTGTCTTTGTGGGTATCATAGATTCTTGGTTTGCTTTCTGCCACACCAACACGTGCGGTAAAGCCTTCCAACCGATACGCTGCGCTCAGTTCATAGCCGTGATTTTTAATATAACCGGCATTTACCGTCTCTCTGATCGAATTTTCACCCGAACCGTGTCTGTTTTGTGGATTGGCAATCGCATTGCTGATTTTCTGCCAGAAATAGCTACCTGCCAATGAGAAATTGCCGTTATCATAGTTAAAGCCGATTTCAGTATTGCGGGCGCGTTCAGCAACCGTACCGTCAGCAATGCTGATCACACCACGTTTACCGTGCGTCAGCAACGCATCGTATAAACGCGGGCTACGGGAAGCATAGTTATGATCAACACTGAAGCTTAAGCTGTCCAGCGGCTGCCAGATCAAACCAAGGCTTGGATTGAGACGTCCATCAGAGGCTGATTTACCATCGGTGGTTTTCACTTTGAAATAGTCGTAACGCAGACCGGTGGTCAAGGTGAAATCACCTAAGGTGCTGATTGCTTCTAAATAGGTGCCGACATCGGTTTTTTTCGGTTCACCTAATGTGTAGAATCGGTTCAAGAAAGCGTGCGGAGTAATTTTCTGATCACGATAGTTAACACCGTATTTCAACAGCACATTTTCACCAATCGGCGAGTCAAAATTCACGTTGGCACCACGGGTTTCAATTTTGGTTTTGGTCGACCCTGCAATATTGCCACAATAGCCACAACCGGTATCATCGGCTGAATAACGATGGTTTTGCATAACGTAAATATTAGATGTTAATTGGCTGATAAAGCCCAGATTTTTCGCTGTCCACTCAAGGTTAGTATTTTTCAGCGTAGTTTCACGATAAGCCGGCGCTTGACCTACTAAATTCAACCGACCACCCGTAACAGTAAACTCTTCTCGCACGGTACGCACACCACGATGTTGATCTTGCATATGGCTTAACACCAAGCGATGATCACCCAAAGTAGCACCCAGTTTAATCATATAGTTACGTTTATCCAAGCCGCTGTAAGGCACGGTTTCTCCACCGTCAATATTCTTATAGCCTCGACCCGGTTTGTAATTTTCCTCATCAGTGCGGTTAAATGAGAACAATGCATCAAAATTGCCGGATTTACCGAATAGCGCCCCGCCATAAGAGTGCCCCTCATTGCTAGAATAACCGCCGTTCAGTTTGAAACCGTAATCACGATCGCTATTTTTTAACAGATCCAGCGCATCAACTGTTTTGGTGATAATTGCGCCGTTGGTTGCGCCGATCCCGGCACTGGCTGAACCCGCACCTTTTTGTACCGACACACTTTTCAGTAACGACGGATCAACGATAAAGCGGCCTTGATGGTATAACACTTGACTGTCGGAGTAGGCATTGTCAATTTTGATATCGACTGAGTTTTGCCCCATGCCACGAATTGTCAGAAATTGTGATGTGCCGTTGCCGCCACCGAACGCAATCGACGGCTCTTCAGTCAATAGTCCGCGTAAATCAGTTTCAGTGTGCTCATTTTTTTCCTGTTCGGTGACCACATTAGTTTCAATTTTGGTTCCTTGACGGTCTGTGACCACAATCTCGTCTAATACTTGGTTCGATGTGTTGGTATTTGCCAAACTGGATGTTGCTGCCAGTGCGCCTAATACTGCCAGACTGACATAGGTTAGATTAAACTTGTTAGACATGTTGATATTTCCTTAGCGTTATTCATTTTAATCAAGTGTAGAAAATTGCTATTCTGCTAGCAATACTGCTGAAAGAATGCCGAATCTACAAACTTACTGCAAAAATGCCGAAAAATTATAACACCTAGTTTATGAGAAAGTAAATGATATCTGTTCTCAAAATTAACTTATATCTCAACTTTAAAAAATAAAACCGCACTTTAGCGGTTGAATGCAAAGTGCGGTTAGAAATAAAATTATAGATGTAAAACAATCGCTTAAGTTTTAATTTTTTCTGCGCCAGTACCTTTACGTACCACTTTGGCTTGTTTCACCATATTATCGGACACTTCAAGAATCGTAATCAACAAGCCCTCTATTTCACACACCGTTCCTGCTACCGGAATCTCTTCCAGATGCTCTAAAATCAGACCGTTAAAGGTGCGAGGTCCCTCGGTGCTGAGCTCCCAGCCGAACAATTTGTTCAGATCGCGGATATTCGCCTGCCCATCAATCAGCACCGAACCATCAGACTGCTCTCGAACCTCTTCTTCAATCGATGGCGTCATGGAGGTGGTAAATTCACCAACAATCTCTTCTAAAATATCCTCTAGTGTGATCAAGCCTTTCAGATCACCGTATTCATCCACCACCAACCCGATTCGCTCTTTATTGGTTTTAAAATTCAGCAACTGCGTATTCAGTGGTGTGCCTTCCGGAATAAAATAGATTTCATCAACCGCCCGCACTAAAGTCTCTTTGTTGAATTCATTTTTATCCAACATTAAACGATAGGCTTCCCTCACCCGCAACATACCCAGCACATTTTGGTCCATATTACCTTTATACAACACCACTCGGCTGTGTGCGGCATGGTTGAGCTGGCGCATAATCGCTTTCCAATCGTCGTCAAGGTCAATACCGCCGATATCATTACGCGGTACCATGATGTCATCAACCGTCACTTGCTCCAAATCCAGAATCGAAAGCAGCATGTCTTGGTGCGCCGACGGAATAAATTTACCCGATTCATGCACAATGCTGCGCAGCTCTTCCTGGCTGATGCTGTGGTGTGCCTTGTGGTCGGTTTTGATCCCCAACAGTTTAATCAACAGCTTGGTAAAAAAGTTAATGAAATAGACCAGCGGCAGCGAGATTTTCAATAACACTGTCAGCAAGTGACTACTGGTGAAACCCACTTTTTCCGGGTACATCGCCGCCAAGGTTTTTGGCAGAATTTCAGAGAATACCAACATCACAAAGGTCAACGCACCGGTCGCAATCGCCACCCCGGCATCACCGAACAACCGCATTCCGATAATCGTCGAAATAGCAGAGGCGGCAATATTCACCATGTTGTTGAAAATGAGGACTAAACCCAGCAGGGTATCAGTGCGTTTAAGCAAGTTTTCCGCTTTTCTAGCACCAGAGTGCCCTTGGCCGGCAAGGTAACGCATACGATAGCGGTTGAGTGAAAGCAAACCGGTTTCCGAACCGGAGAAGTAGGCAGAACAAATAAGCAGTACGATTAAAGCGATAAACAGCGTACTAAGGGGGATACTGTCCAAAGAGATCATCCTTCCGTTAACAAATCATCCCGAAAAGTGCGGTTCTGACGGTGTCCATTTTGAGTTCAACCGCACTTTCGGACTTTGCTATAGCACCGTCAAAAAAGTCCGGCTGCCAAAATAAGCAATAGTGAGTAGGATCATACCTGAAATTGTATAAATTAGCACCCTCTTTCCACGCCAATGCAGTTTGCGATGTCCAATCAGCAGCAATCCGAACACAATCCAAGCCAAAAACGAAAAAATCGCTTTTTGAATCTGTTCTGGTGCAAAGAAATTATGCAGCGACAATGCACCGCTCAGCAACGCCAAGGTCAGCAACAGCTCACCAATACACAAAATCTTGAAAAACTGGCGTTCGACGCTCATTAATGACGGAATCATCGGTGAAAACACCACTTTCTTGCTTTTCAATTTTTTATCCAGCCAACTCAACTGGAACACATACAATAGCGCAATAAAACAGACCGCATAAGAGAGCAGCGCCAAGGTAATATGGATCAAAAGTGCGGTATTATCCTGCAAATAGGCCACCACATGCCCCGGAATCAACACGCCGACCAGAATACCGATGATCGCAAAGCTGTACACCATCGGCAGCAAAAACCACAGCGTATTCAAATGCGACAGCGCCAGCGTCACCAACAGCACAATCAGCAGCGTCATCAAATTCAGAATATTCAACAGAGTAAAATTCAGCCCCTGGCCGCCAGCCGCAAACAATTGTTGAATAAAAACCCCATGCAGCAGCAGCGCCACCGCCGAGCTGATGATAAAACGGCTGCGTTTGGGAATTGTTGCCTTCTCGGTGCCGCTTTGCGCCTGCAACAACTGCGGCAAGAGAGTGAAAGTACAGATTAAATAAGCGATAATCGCTAATCCGGCAGATAAATACATGGCTGATGTCTCTTTTTGGTAATACTCAGACCGCACTTATTCAAAAATAAGTACGGAAACAACGCTACAACTCACTTTTATTGATAACTATTCCGCTTGAAAGTATCAGTTTTGTCCTCATTTTTCTACTACAAAATGGTTTAAGCGTGAAAATAAAACGAAATCTTGTATAATCGCTACTATCTTTGCGCTATTCACACAGCAATCCAGTCTAAAGTGCGGTATTTACCACAGGAATTATTATGTTTGAAAATTTATCTGATCGTCTTTCCCATACCCTACGCAGTATCCGCGGACGTGCGCGTTTGACCGAAGACAATATCAAAGACACCTTGCGCGAAGTGCGCATGGCATTGCTGGAGGCCGATGTTGCCTTGCCTGTGGTGCGCGAATTTATCAATAAAGTCAAAGAACGTGCCGTCGGGGTTGAAGTCAATAAAAGTCTGACACCGGGGCAAGAGTTCGTCAAAATCGTCCAAAGCGAGCTGGAAGCGGCAATGGGCGAAGCCAACGAAACCTTAAATCTTGCTACCCAACCGCCGGCGGTAATTTTGATGGCAGGTTTGCAAGGAGCGGGGAAAACCACCAGCGTCGGCAAACTGGCAAAATTTTTGCGCGAACGCCACAAGAAAAAGGTGTTGGTGGTATCCGCCGACGTCTACCGCCCGGCGGCGATTAAGCAGTTGGAAACCTTAGCCGAAACAGTAAAAGTGGATTTCTTTCCGTCTGACACCAGCCAAAGTGCGGTACACATTGCCAAAACCGCACTTGCACACGCCAAACTGAAATTCTATGACGTGTTGATCGTCGATACTGCCGGTCGCTTGCACGTTGACAGCGAAATGATGGACGAAATCAAACAAGTCCACGCTGTTTTGAATCCGATCGAAACCTTATTCACTGTGGATGCGATGACCGGGCAAGACGCCGCCAACACCGCCAAAGCCTTTAACGAAGCCTTGCCGCTGACCGGGGTGATCTTAACCAAAGTCGATGGCGACGCACGTGGTGGTGCGGCATTATCGATTCGCCAAATCACCGGCAAGCCGATTAAATTCCTCGGTATGGGCGAAAAAACCGATGCGCTGGAGCCATTCCATCCGGATCGGGTTGCTTCACGTATTCTCGGCATGGGCGATGTGCTGTCGCTGATCGAAGATTTGGAACGCTCGGTGGATAAAGAAAAAGCCGAAAAAATGGCGCAGAAATTCAAAAAAGGCGACGATTTCACCTTAGAAGATTTTCGTGAGCAACTGATCGAGATGAAAAAAATGGGCGGTATGATGACGATGTTAGAAAAACTGCCCGGTGCCAAAAACCTACCGGATCACGTCAAAGGACAGGTGGACGATAAAATGTTCAACAAAATGGAGGCGATGATCAACTCAATGACTTTCAAAGAGCGGCAAAATCCCGACCTTATCAAAGGCTCACGCAAACGCCGGATTGCACTCGGCTCCGGCACACAGGTGCAAGACCTGAATAAAATGTTGAAGCAATTCACCGAAATGCAACGCATGATGAAAAAAATGCGCAAAGGCGGCATGGCAAAAATGATGAAGGGCATGAAAGGCATGATGGGCGGCGGCATGGGCGGCATCGGCAATATGTTCAGACGTTAAATCGGACAAGTGCGGTTGCAAATTTTCCGTGCACGATTTCAGCCTACACGGTTAAGCATAATTGAGGGGCTTTGCCCCTCGTAGACCAATTTGCAACGTACGCTAGATTTTTATACCCCAATCTTAGGCATGCTGGAAATCAGTCGTTATTCCCCATCGTGTATTCCACTACCACAAATTCTTCCGGCACAGTAAACGAAAAAATACTACCCTTGCCCGGCTCGCTGCTGATTTGCAATTGGGTATTCAAATGCGCCAGTGCATATTTGACAATCGCCAAGCCGATTCCACTGCCGCCGCTGTCACGGCTGCGTGAATCTTCAACCCGATAAAAACGCTCAGTCAAGTGCGGTATATGCTCCGGCGCAATACCTTTGCCATTATCTTCCACTGCAAAATGAGCACCCTGTTCCACCCGTTTCCAGCTCACCTTGATCTTATCGCCCTCGGAATGCTTAAGTGCATTATACAGCAGATTAGAAAAGATACTGTTCAGCTCCGATGGATTGCCTTTCAGCCTCAAGTGCGGTTCAAATTCCAGTGCGACTTGATGGTTAATATCAGACAATATTTCGGAATCATTTAATAGTAAAGTTAAAATCGCTGGCACATCAACCACTTCCGATTTCTCATTCGCTGACGACGTTTCGATTTTAATCAACAACGTCAATTGTTGCAGCAAGTTGCTCATGCGCTGCACCTGCTCCTGCATAATCGCCACCGCGCGAGTATGCAACGTTTTCGAGGCTTTGCGATCTTCCAGCATTTCCAGATAGCCTTGCAGCACAGTCAACGGCGTTCTGAGTTCATGATTCAAATTCGACAGAAACACCTGCCGACTTTGCAGCAACTTAATGATTTGGGTGATGTCACGGGCGATCAACATATAATTTTCGTCGTCATAACGGTTGATATTCACTTCGATATATTGATCGTTATTTGGCATCAGCACCAGCGGCGAATTGTGCGGTTGGTTGTCAAAATAGGTTTTAAATTCCGGATAGAAAATCACATTAAACAGATTTTTCTGACTTTTCTTATTCCAAAAAAACGAAAACAGCTCTTGAGCGGCATTGTTGCACCAATAAATCTGCCCGTCTTGTCCGCAGATAATCACCGCATCGGGAAGAAATTGAATATTTTTATTCAGGCGTGACAAGATACGTAACGTCTTAAACCGCTCTTTGTGTGAACGTCGTTTTTGATAAGCCAGCGTTTGCGAAATGCTTTCCCAGATACCGATTTGGTATTTATCGCTGACCCGATTGCGATCCAGCATTTTTAAAAAATGGGTTTCATTGTAGTGGTGCCAAATCAGCAGCAACAGCAGCACAAACACAAACCACAGCAAAAAAGTGCCGCTGAAATAGCTGAAAAAAGCGGCAATGACGGAGGCAACCAACAGTTCGATAATCAAATTAAAACAGGGCATTTTAAACATGCTGAGCGTTCCTATTTTGCTTTTTGTGAAAAACGATAGCCGGCGCCGCGCACGGTTTGAATGTAGTGATCATAGCCGTATTTCTGTAAATTTTTGCGTAAACGGCGGATATACACATCGACAGTACGGTCTTCCACATAGATATCATCGCCCCAGACACGATCCAGCAGTTTTTCTCTGGTATAGACTTTCTCCGGGTGTTTCATAAAGAAATGCAGCAGCTTAAATTCGGTCGAACTCAACGCAATCTCTTTGCCTTTGCAAGTGACTCGATGGCTATTGTTGTCCAACATCAAGCCGTCGATCTCCAACACCGTTTCGCTCTGTTCAAAGCCACTGCGACGCAACACTGCTTTCAAGCGTGCCACCAACTCTTTCGGCGAAAACGGTTTGGTGACATAATCATCAGCACCGGCATTCAGGCAAGCGATACAGTCCGCTTCTTCGCTTTTGGCGGTCAACATCACCACCGGCACCTTGCAACATTCGTCATGCTGTTTCAAATATTGCAAAAACTGCAAACCGGACTTGCCCGGCAACATCCAGTCCAATACCACCAAGTGCGGTATCTGCTGCCCGACTTGGCGAATCGCACTGCGGTAGTCGCCCGCCTCCATCACGTCATAGCCTTGTTGCACCAATACCAATGCCACCATCTCGCGAATGGCGGCTTCATCTTCCACCAATAGAATTTTCGTTGACACTCCGTTTCTCCTTTTCACAACTTTTATCTAGCCACTTCAATTCAGCAGACGGTTATTTTTTAATAATAGTAATACCGCACTTGCCGCAACGCACCCACACTATAGCAAAAAAACCATATTATGCTCAATTCTGCCGCAGCGATGGATTTCAGTGACAAAGTGCGGTTTAGCACGACAGATATTCAGCCAAATGACACCACAAGCTGCGTTTTTGTGCGGCAGTTAATCCTTTAATTTTCGCTTCTAATCGGCTGGCTTCAGCACGGGACAAAGCTTGATAAACCAAACGCATTTCCAGCGGCGGATACATTCGGGTAAATTTAGCGCCTTTGCCTGCCAGATGCGCCTTAAACCGCTCTTCGGGCTGGTTGCTGATGCCACAATAAAATGCCTGATTGCTACAATGCAGCAAATACACACTCCATGGTTTTGTCGGTGCCAAGCCTGTGTTGCTGGGTTCAATATGTTGGGCAACGTGCGGTTCGATAAGCGGCAAACCCAGTTCGGTTAAATGCTTCATACCGCACTTTCACCACGCGGCAAACCATCTGCAAAATAGTGTTGCAGAATCTTTAAGGCCACTTCGGTTTTTGCTGACTGCACGCGATAAGACGTCACCGCATAAATCGTCAACGCCGGCAACTGCCATTGCGGCAACACCACTTGCAACTGCCCTTGTGCCAGTGGTGTCGCCACCTCACCGTTCAGCTGCATCGACAAACCCACGCCCGCTAATGTCAACTGATAAACTGCGGATATTTGATTACAATGCAGACTATCTGCAATCTCCAACACATAGCTTTCACGCTCAAAGCGCATTGGGATCCGCTTGATCGGCAAATAGTGCAACCAATGTTGTGCCAATAGCTGCTCAGGCCGCTGAATCGGCTCCCGTGCCGCCAGATAATCCGGCGCCGCACAAATCAGCCAACGCCATTCCGCCAATGGGCGCGCAATCAGATCCGGTGCTTGCAGCGCATGTTCACCGCCACGCAGCGCAATATCAATATTGCCCTGTTTCAAATCAGCCAAACTGTCGGAAAAATGTAAAACCGGTTGAATTTCAGGGTAATCCTGATGGAGTTTTTTTAATGCCTGTTGAAAAGCCGGTGCCGATGCCATGCCGGACGGCAAAGCGATGTTCAGCTCACCAGCCGCTTCCACTTTCAAATTATCCAACGCTTGCAAGGTATCGCCCAGCGCATATTGCAAACGCAAACAATATTGCTGCAGTTCACGTCCCGCATCAGTCGGGGTCAAACGACGTGTGCTACGATGCAGCAATTTTACTTTATGCCGTTGTTCTAACTTGGCAATATGCTGACTAACCGCCGACGGGGTCATATTCAGCACCTTGGCAGCCTCATTCATGCTGCCATATTGCAGCACAGCAGCCAGCACCAACAGCGGTTTAATCTCTTGCATCGCACATCCTTTATTAAGTTTTACTTAATAATATAAACAGTAAAACTGGGATTATCAAGCCTTCAATATCGATCTACACTAACCGCCATCAATACAAACCAACATACCGAATCAATTTGGTATGGATTAACATTTCACTTACAAACAAAAGGAAAACAGGATGAAAATTGCTGTGATTGGTGCAACCGGCTTAGTCGGTAATGCAACCGTTTTAGAATTAGCCGCCCGTGGACATCAAGTTAGCGCTTTCGCACGCCATAGCGATAAAGTAGCAAAAGCGGATAATATTCAAGCGATTGCCACCGACGTGAATGCTGATGATTTTGCTGAAAAATTGATCGGATTTGATGCCGTGGTCAGTGCATTTAACCCAGGTTGGGACAATCCGAATCTGGCCGCCGATTTCAAAAAAGGCGCTAACAGCATTGTTGAAGCCGCTAAAACTGCAAAAGTGCGGTATTTGTTGGTTATCGGTGGTGCAGGCAGCCTAAATATCGCACCGAATCTGCAATTGGTTGACAGTTCGGACTTTCCAGCAGAGGTCTATCCGGGCGCAAATGCCGCACGTGAATTGCTCAACAATTTAAAAGCACGACGCGATCTTAACTGGGCGTTTCTCTCGCCGGCGGCTATGTTTGCGGTAAATCCGGTTCGCTTTGAACGCACAGGAAAATATCGCGTTGGTAAAGATGATGTGCTGCTTGATGCTCAAGGCGCCCCAGCAGATATCAGCGTGGCAGATCTAGCCTGCGCCATCGCCGATGATGTGGAGCAGCAACGCCATTTACAGCAACGTTTTACCGTGGCGGAGCTGTCATAATAGCAAGTCATCACTAAAAAGGGCAGAATATGATCTGCCCTTTTCGTTCTGCGTTTAATGCTTAATATCTTAAGTCTTAACGCATGGTCACAAACTCTTCCGAGCCGGTCGGATGAATCGCGACGGTGTTATCGAAGTCGGCTTTGGTCGCACCCATTTTTATCGCTACGGCGAAGCCTTGGATCATTTCGTCCACACCAAAACCGATGCCGTGCAAGCCGACGATTTTTTCATCCGGTCCGGCGCAGACCAATTTCATACGGCATGGTTGACGGTGCTGAGTCACGGCGGTATACATCGCAGTAAACGAGGATTTATACACTTTCACGTTGGCTTCACCATATTGTTCGATCGCTTGCGGTTCGGTCAAACCGATTGTGCCGATTGGCGGGTGGCTGAACACCACCGTCGGAATCAAATTATAATTCAAATGTTCATTCGGTTTATGGTTAAACAGACGTTCCGACAAACGACGTCCTGCCGCCACCGCAACCGGTGTCAGTTCCACTGCACCGGTGTTGTCACCAACCGCATAAATACCTTTGACATTGGTATTTTGGAACTTATCCACCGGAATATAGCCTTTGGCATTAGTCTCAACGCCTGCTGCTGCTAAATTCAGGTTGTCAGTTGCCGGTTCGCGACCGATTGCCCACACCAGCGTATCCACGGTTTGTTCACGTCCATCTTCCAGTTTCACCGTTAAACTGCCATCGGCATTTTTCACAATCGCCTGTGGAATCGCATGAGTATGCAAGGTTGGACCTTCGCTGCTTAAGACTTCCAACAAGGTTTCCACAATCAGCGGATCAAAATTACGCAACGGGGCGTGTTGGCGCACAAACAGGTGGGTTTCCACCCCCAAGCTGTGCAACACGCCAGCCAATTCAATCGCAATATAACCGGCACCGACCACGGCGACCCGTTTTGGTAAGGCATTTAAGGCAAATACGCCGTCGGAATTAATGCCGTATTCCGCACCTTTGATGTTCGGCATCGACGGACGCCCGCCGGTGGCGATCACGATATGATCGGCGCTAATCTGCTCGCCGTTCACTTCAACCGTATTGTGATTGACGAATTTGGCAAAACCATGAATGACATCAACTTTATTGTTATTCAATCCCCGCTCATACGACTGGTGAATGCGCTCGATATACGCTTGGCGGTTTGCCACCAAGGTGGAAAAATTAAAGCTGTTCAGCTTCACATCAAAACCGTAATCCGCCGCATACAAATTGATCGCTTCTGCGATCTGAGCACCGTACCACATCACTTTTTTTGGTACACAGCCGACGTTGACGCAGGTTCCACCCAAATATTTTGCTTCGATCAGCGCACACTTTTTGCCATAACTGGCGGCACGATTAATCGAGGCAATGCCGCCGCTGCCACCGCCGATAGCGATATAATCATAATGTTTGCTTGTCATACTCTTGTCCTTAGCTGATTTATTTATAAAATTGTGCTGATTCTGCCGAAAAAAGGAGCAAAAAGCCATTCAATAAAACTGATTATTTTAATTGCTGCCAGCAATCTCCCAGTCGCAACCGCACTTTGGCTCAATATTTGCACATTTACTGCTTATTCTGGCGTGATCCATTCCACTTTCCATGAACCGGTATTTTCCGGTACTAACGTTTTGCTTAAATACGGCAAAATTGCTTTCATTTCGCCTTCCAACGTCCACGGCGGATTAATCACAATCATGCCGCTGGCAGTCATACCACGCTGATCCGAATCGGGACGCAGCGCCAATTCGATCTGTAAGATTTTGCGAATGCCGCTCTGTTCCAAACCACGCACAATCCGTTTAACATGCTGACGCAACACTACCGGATACCAAATCGCATAAGTGCCGGTAGCAAATCGTTTATAACCTTCCTCAATCGCCTGCACCACTAAATCGTAATCCTCTTTTAACTCATAAGGCGGATCGATCAGCACCAAGCCACGTCGCTCTTTTGGTGGTAGCACCGCTTTCAGTTGTTGGTAGCCGTTATCCCTTTTACAAGTGACATTCTCAACGGTCTTAAAATTATTACGCAACAGCGGAAAATCACTCGGATGCAGTTCGGTAAACAGCGCCCGATCTTGCGCTCGCAGCAAGTTAGCAGCGATTAACGGCGAACCGGGATAGTGCTTCAACAGTACACCATAATTCAGTTTTTTCACCTGTGCCAAATAATCGGCAACCTCTGGCGGCAGATCATCACGCTGCCATAAACGGGCAACTCCGTCCTGATATTCCGCCGTTTTTTCTGCTTCGTAAGTGTTCAAGCTATAACGCCCGACCCCGGCGTGGGTATCGAGATAGAAAAAGCCTTTCTCTTTTTGTTGCAATGCACGGATAATCCTCAGTAATACAATGTGTTTCAATACGTCGGCATGATTGCCGGCATGAAAGCTGTGGCGATAGCTCAGCATAGTCCGTCCTTGTTGATCATAAATTGGCAACAGTTTACCGCACTTTGCGCGCTTTTTCTTTATTCTTCGCTTGAATTCAGGTAAAACATACCGCACTTTAGTTTAATGATTATACAAACAACAAAGAGAACAATGATGACCAATCCTTTATTAAACCAAAGCGGTTTACCGCACTTTTCTAAAATTGAGCCACAGCACGTGGTGCCGGCGATTGAACAGTTGATCGAACAAGCCCGCCAAACCGTCGAAAAAGTATTGCAGCAACCGCACTTTAGCTGGGATAACTTAGTACAGCCGCTAAGCGAAGTCGGCGATCGACTGGGACGCACTTGGTCGCCGGTCAGCCATTTGAATTCGGTGAAAAACAGTCCAGAACTGCGCGAAGCCTATCAAGCCTGCTTGCCGTTGCTGTCAGAATACAGCACTTGGCTCGGACAGCATCAAGGGCTATTCGCTGCTTATTCGCAACTGAAAAACAGCAGTGAATTTGCCACCTTATCGATTGCACAACAAAAATCGATTAACGATACTCTGAAAGATTTCGAACTTTCCGGGATTGCGTTAGCGCCGGAACAACAGCAGCGCTACGGCGAAATTGTGGCACGGCTGTCCGAGTTAAGTTCAGAATTCAGCAATAACGTATTGGATGCCACCATGGGCTGGGACAAACTGGTTGCTGATGCAGCTGAACTGCAAGGTTTATCGGAATCCGCATTGCAAGCAGCGCAAGAGTCTGCGCAAAGCAAAGAACTGGACGGCTACCGTTTCACCTTGGAATTTCCAAGTTATTTACCGGTGATGACCTACTGCGAAAACCGCACTTTGCGCGAAGAGATGTATCGAGCCTTTAACACGCGCGCTTCCGACCAAGGACCAAACGCTGGCACTTGGGATAACAGCGCCTTAATCGACGAAATGCTGCAACTCCGTTTTGAATTGGCACAATTGCTCGGCTTTGCCACTTATGCCGACTACTCGCTAGCCACCAAAATGGCGGAAAGCCCGCAGCAAGTATTGGATTTTCTACAAAATCTGGCAACTCGCGCCAAGCCGCAAGGGGAAAAAGAACTAGCCGAACTGAAAGCCTACACCGCCCAAGAGTTCGGCGTCAACGAGCTAGAGCCTTGGGATATCGCCTTCTATAGCGAAAAACAGAAACAGCATCTATTTGCGATCAATGACGAAGAACTACGCCCGTATTTCCCGGAAAATCGCGTGTTGAACGGCTTGTTTGAAGTGGTAAAACGCATTTTCGGGATCACGGTAAAAGAGCGGTTTGATGTGGATGTCTGGAATGACGAAGTGCGGTTTTTTGAGCTGTATGACAGCAGTAACCAACTGCGCGGCAGTTTCTATCTCGATCTATACGCCCGTCCGCACAAACGTGGCGGCGCATGGATGGACGCCTGCATCGGGCGCAAACGCCTTGTTAACGGCGAAATCCAAAAACCGGTTGCCTATCTGGTGTGCAATTTCAACAAACCGATTGGCGACAAACCAGCGCTGTTTACCCACGACGAAGTCACCACACTGTTCCACGAATTCGGACATGGCATTCACCATATGCTGACGCTGATCGATGTTGACGGAGTCTCCGGCATCAACGGCGTGCCGTGGGATGCGGTCGAACTGCCAAGTCAGTTTATGGAAAACTGGTGCTGGGAAAAAGAGGCGTTGGATTTTATTTCCGGCCATTATCAAACCAATGAACCACTGCCAAACGAGAAACTAACTCAGCTACTTGCCGCCAAAAATTACCAAGCCGCGATGTTCGTTTTACGTCAACTGGAATTCAGCCTTTTCGATTTCCGCCTACACTACGAATATGATCCGAAACTCGGCGTACGCGTGCTGGAAACCTTGCTACAAGTGAAGCAACAAGTTTCATTGTTCAAAATTATCGACTGGGTTCGCACCCCACATTCGTTCAACCATATTTTCGGCGGCGGGTATTCCGCTGGTTACTACAGCTATTTATGGGCAGAAGTACTGTCTGCCGATGCGTTTTCGTTATTTGAAGAACAAGGTATTTTCAATCCGCAAACCGGACAAGCCTTTTTGGATCACATCCTCACCCGCGGCGGCTCAGAAGAACCAATGGAACTGTTCAAACGCTTCCGTGGCCGCGAACCGCAACTGGATGCGTTATTAAGACATAAGGGAATTGCCAATTAGACCGCACTTGGGTATTAAATCAACAGATTAGAGGGGCAAAAACCCCTCTATTTTTAACGACAAATCTTGGCGACAACGTTATACAAATCAATACCAAAAGTCGCTATTAAAAAATTCAATAGCGGCATTTGTACAATAAATATTAGGGTCTGTTGATGTTTGTTTATAATTTGAACTATAGACACTAATTAAAGTGTGATTCATGCACATCAGCAAGTTGGCGTAGTTTTTTCAAAATAATATTTAGCGCTACGCCGTAAGCCGGGACGAAGAATAGTAAGCCGACAAACATTTTGAACAGGTAGTCTACCACGCCAAGCGCAAACCAGTTTTCCGCCATAAACGGATCGCTGCTTTGGTAAAATGCAATCGCAAAAAACATTAAGGTATCGCAAGCACTGCCGAAAGTCATCGAGCAACTAGGTGCAATCCACCAGGTTTTTAATTGGCGTAAGCGATTGAAGACTAACACATCTAATAACTGCCCGAACACATAAGCGGCAAAGCTGGCGATCGCAATCCGGAAAACAAACAGATTGAACTCACCAAGTGCGGTCAGCCCTTGAAATTGCTGATCAACAAATAAGGTGGACACCAGATAGCTGATGATCAACGCCGGAATCATCACCACAAAAATAATCTGGCGCGCTTCTTTGGCACCAAATACCCGCACCGTGAGATCGGTCGCCAAGAAAATAAATGGGAAGGTTAACGTGCCCCAAGTGGTATGAAAACTAAAATCACTGAACGGCAACCGCACTTCAAAGGCGTACTGCACCAAATAGTTGCTGGCAGTGATGATCAGAATATGGAAAAAACTCAAGATAATTAACGCATGGCGTTTTTGTTGCGTGTTAAACAACGCAGAAGTGGAAAACATATCACTACCTTTTTGTTTATGTTGGGGGCGAGGGAACCCAAATATTGCGATTAAATCATAAAAGAGCGGTGATGATACGGATTTTTCTTTAAAACGCAAGCAGCAAAATAAATGCGTTTTTTATTTTCAAATAGTAAATTTAGGTTAGTAAAATGTAAAACATATGCAAAGCTGTGATTAATACTTGATAAAGTAAACTTTTACATTAAGATTTGACTCTAAATCAAAATTTACGGTTTAAAATTTAACCATAAACAGCATTTTGTTGATGTAAATCAAATAAAAACGACTAAAAATAAACCACTGTAGATATGAATTGCTGGTTCTTCGGCAATAAACTATCAGTACGCAGCATTAAATAAAAAATTTCTTTCCCCACGTTTACTTACTTTTATTAAATAACCCAAACGAATAACTCTACTCACACAAGGAAATCTGATATGAACTTATCTTTTATCGAAAATAAATTGGCGCAACAAACGACACTGACAACGCATGCGCGTTATAAAACGACAGCCCGTCCGGGGGAGGTTTATAATTTAATTGATCCTGAAACCGGTATGTCACCAAAAGATTTAGAGGTTTCACGACAAGGTGATGATTTAGTTTTAAGAAGCGCTGAAGCAGATATCGAAGTTCATATCGAGGGTTTTTGGCAACATTGTCTACCGGGTGAGCAACAATGTTATGCAGTTTTAGACACTACTGGTGCAAACATTACAGAAATAGGACAAGTGACCATTACTCAAGATGGTCCTGTATTGGAGCATTTATTAGCAGGACAAATTGGTACATTAGAAGCAAGCAAAGCCGGTATATGGTTATGGGTCGGTGCATTTACCGCCGGCTTACTCGGTGCAATTAGCGCAGCCTCTTCCAGTAGCAACGGAAGAAGTGGAAATCATGAAAATAATCAAGACACTATTGCACCAGATCAACCTACTGCTGCCATCAATCAAGCAGGAACACAATTGAACGGTAAAACCGAGGCCAATGCTACCGTAATTGCCATGCTACCCGATGGTAGTACCCCTAGCACTACTGCTGATGCAGAAGGTAACTACATCATTTCATTAAACCCCGCTCTGACTAACGGAGAAACTGTACACGTCGTCGCAAAAGATGCCGCAGGCAATAGTAGCAAACCAAGCGTGGTCAACGCAGCTGATACCACAGCACCAAATAGTCCGACAGCCGAAGTAAGTCAAGATGGAAAAGTTGTAACTGGTAAAGCCGAACCAAATAGCACTGTGACTATTAAAGATCAAGTCGGTAATATTATCGGAATAGCAAAAGCTGATACTAACGGAGAGTATAGTGTCGTATTAACTAATCCACAGACTAATGGACAAACAATTACTGCAACCGCAACTGATGTCGCAGGTAATACTAGTGGTGAAGCCAGTGCCTCAGCACCAGATATCACTGCACCAGCAGCACCTTCAATTATAGTTTCTGATATTAACCCAACAGACAATACTCAAACTATTCGCGGTAAAGCAGAACCAGGTAGCACGATTACCTTAAAAGATAGCGATGGTAAGACCATTGCAACTGTTATTACGAATGCAAACGGAGAATATAGCTATACCACAGATAAGCCATTTAGTAATGGCGAAGAGATCACTGCTACTGCCAGTGATACAAACAATAATAGTAGTTCGCCTGCAGCTGCAAATGCACCAGATACTACCTCTCCAAATAACCCAACTAATGTTATGGTTTCTCCAGAAGATGGTGCAACCGTAACCGGTCAAGCCGAGCCAAATAGTAATATCACCGTCAAAGATGAAAAAGGCAATATTATTGGTACTGGAAAAACTGACGCTGGCGGTAATTTTAGTATTAATCTGACCAACCCACAAACCAATGGGCAAACAGTTAGCGTAACCGCCACTGATACGTCCGGTAACACGAGTCCAAGCAGCAATGCCAAAGCACCTGATTTAACTGCTCCGGATATGCCTACCGGTGAAATTTCTGACGATGGCACGGCTGTTATCGGTAAAGCTGAGCCAGGTAGTACGGTTAAAATTTATGATAAAGACGGCAATGAAATCGGTACTGCTATTGCTGATAACGACGGAAACTATGGTCCGGTTACTCTGAAAAATGGTCCTTATTTATCTGGTGATGATATTTGGGCAAATGCTAGCGATCAAAGTGGCAATAGCAGCAAGAACTCTGCAATCCATACTAAAGATACAACCGCGCCGGCTGCACCGCAGGCTACAATTTCCAATGACGGCACAACTGTGAGTGGAAAAGCAGAGCCAAACAGCACTGTCACGATCAAAGATGCAACCGGTAACGTATTAGGAACCGCTATTGCTGATGTTGACGGTAACTATAACGTCCTATTAACAACACCACAAACTAACGGACAAGTACTAACTGCAACTGCAACTGATGCAGCAGGTAATGCAAGTTTACCGACTGATGTTACTGCACCGGATACCAGCGTACCAACTGCTCCAACGCTTGCAATTAGTAGCGATGGCACAACTGCAAGTGGCACCGCCGAACCAAACAGCAAGGTAATCATTCGTGATGCACAAGGTAATAAAATTGGTGAAGCAACAGCAGATAAGGACGGAAACTATACTGCGCCACTATTCCCTAATCAAACTAACGGTGAAACATTACAAGCCACAGCAACCGATAAAGCAGGCAATATTAGTGAGCCAACCAGTGCAACCGCACTTGATACCACCGCTCCAGCTGCGCCAACGGTAACTGCAATTTCGGCAGATGGTTTAACCGTAACCGGTAAAGCTGAGCCAAACAGCACAGTCACGATTAAAGATGCTACCGGTAATATACTAGGAACAGCCGTTACGGATAAGAATGGCAATTACAGCGTTCCATTGAATGCAGCGCAAACTAACGGACAGCCTTTGACTGCAACATCCACCGACGCTAGCAACAATGTTAGCCCTGAAACCCCTTTCATTGCCAATGACAGCTCTGCACCAGCCACACCGGCAGTCGCGATCAATCAAGACGGCACAACTGCCAGCGGTAGTGCAGAACCGGGTAGTACTGTTAGCATTAAAGATGAAACAGGCAAAGAAATTGGAACTACGATCGCAGACAAAGACGGGAAATATAGTATTCCACTTAACCCTGCCTTAACTAACAGTGAAAAAGTTACTGCAACTGCAACTGATGCATCAGGCAACACCAGTCCGGCTGCTACGACAACCGCTCCCGACAGTACTGCGCCTGAGCAACCAAACGCCTTTATTAGCCAAGACGGCGCAACCGTTAGTGGTACCGCAGAACCAAACAGCACTGTAACCATTAAAGATAAAGATGGTAATGTGTTAGGCACAGCAACTACTAAAGCTGATGGTACTTATAGCATTCCTCTGAGTAAACCACAAACTGATGGGCAAGCTTTAACTGCAACCGCAACAGATAATGCAGGCAACACCAGTAAGCCAGCTGCTGTCAATGCGCCTGATTTAACACCGCCAGCAACCCCAACGTCAGCGGGCACTCTCTTGGATAACGTTGATACCCTAAACGGCACCCCATTAACTGAGGGTAATGAACAGAAAATTACAGCAACGAGCAATAACCACAGTAATGATAGCACCCCTAGTTTGGTTATCCCGAAAGCTATCGCTGACGCAGCAGCCACTGATGGTAACAGCTTAAAATTAGTCGTTGATGGTGTTGCTGTTGATGCTGTCGCAACCCAAGATGCTGAAGGTAATACCGTCTTAACACCAAAAGAGCCGTTAAGCGATGGACAACACAGTGTTAGTTATCTGCTACAAGATAAAGCCGGCAATCAAAGTGATGCTGCACCAGCAACGACTTTCACTGTAGACACCCAAGCGCCGGAAAAACCAGCAGCACCGACGTCTTATAAAGATGATTTAGGCTCTATCAAAAATGATACCAGCACTGCAGCAGCAACAGATGATACTACACCGGGAATTAATATTGGTGAAATTCCAGAAGGAACAACACCAAAATTGTACGTTGATGGCGTCGCAGTAGAAGCTGAGATAACGGTTAATGACGATGGCACAACGACTTTAACACCGAAAACAGCCTTGACTGACGGAGCTCATAATTTAGCTTACAGCCTGACTGATGCAGCAGGCAATGAAAGTGCGGTTAGTGATCCGATTGCAATCACCGTTGACACCGCCGCACCGGCTAAACCTGCTGCACCAACATCTTATCAAGACAATGTCGGTACACAGCAAAGCGAAACCAGCAGTGCAACAACAACCGATGACACCACTCCGGGGATTAATATCGGCAAAAATCTAACCGATACACCAAAATTATACGATGCAGACGGCAAAGAAATTCCGGCAACATATAACCCAGAAACCGGTACATTGACACCAAATTCACCGTTGTCTGAGGGAGAAAATAAATTAAGTTATACCCTAACAGACGCCGCTGGAAATGAAAGTGAGAAGAGTGATCCAATCACGATTAACGTTGACACTACCGCACCGGCTAAACCTGCTACACCATCTTCTTATAAAGATGATGCAGGTTTGGTAAAAAATGATGTCAGTACTGCAGAAAAAACTGATGATAGCACACCAGGTATCAATATCGGCACAGTTCCAGCAGGAACAACACCAACACTATATGTTGATGGTGAAAAAGTGGAAGCAGAAGTAACTGTGAATGCAGACGGCACGACAACCCTAACGCCAAAAACAGCATTGGAAGATGGTGCTCATAATATCACTTACACACTAACAGATACTGTGGGTAACACCAGTGAGCAAAGCGATCCGATTGCCATTACTGTTGATACTGCCGCTCCAGCGAAACCTGGAGCACCAACATCTTATAAAGATGATGTCGGTTCAGTCACCAATAATACTAGCACTGCAGCAACTACCGATGACACCACTCCGGGTATCAATATCGGTATTGTGCCAGAAGGTACTACACCGAAACTCTATAATTCAAACGGTGAAGAAATTCCAGCAACTTATGATGCAACAACCGGTACACTGACACCAAATTCACCATTGCCTGAAGGCGAAAACCACCTGAGCTACAGCTTAACTAATGCTGATGGTGCCGAAAGTGAGAAGAGCGATCCGATTACTATCGCTGTTGATACCACCGCACCAACAACACCAACGACTGCGGCAACAGTAACGGATAATGTTGATGCCAGTGGTGCTCCTTTAGAACCATCGGAAACCGTTATTAATAATGGCACCACTAATGACAGCACACCAAGCATTACAATTCCAAAAGATCAAGCTGATCAAGGAACCCCACAGTTAGTTGTTGATGGTAAAGTAGTACCTAGCACAGTTGTCACTAATGCTGATGGTAGTGTGACCTTAACACCAACCACACCACTAGATGACGGAAGTCATAGCTTAAGCTATAACTTGACTGATGCAGCCGGTAATACCAGCGGTAATGCGCCAGCTGTGACCGCCACAATTGATACTAAACTATCTGCTATCAGCGTAACCTTACCAAGTAATACTAGCAGTGAAATTACGCCAACAGAGTTAGGAACAAACACCACTGTTCCGGTAAAAGTAAACTTTACAACCCCTACTAATGTTGCTGTTGGTGATACTGTAACAGTTACAGATAATGCGGGTAATACACGTACTGTAATTGTAACCCAAGCAGATATTGATGCTAAAGGAGTAACTGTTCAATTACCACTTCCAGCCGAAGACGGTGAATTAGTCGTTAATGCCAGCATCACTGACCCGGCAGGCAACAGTGTAGAGGCAACTGAAGCCAAAGCTGTACTGAACTTGTTACCACCGGGTACACCAA
Organism: Testudinibacter crocodili; assembly: GCA_006228005.1. GTDB lineage: Bacteria > Pseudomonadota > Gammaproteobacteria > Enterobacterales > Pasteurellaceae > Chelonobacter. The sequence goes on along the minus strand of VDHG01000027.1, from coordinate 11,927 downwards.
TACCACAAATTGATGCTGACACCAATAATGACGGCTACATCAATGCGGCTGAAAGTACAAATATCAATTCCAAAACAACTGTTACAGTGAGCATTCCAACAGAAGATGGAGAAGGCTTCAGTGCAGCTAAAGCAGGCGATATTCTGACCTTGTATGCAGCAGACGGTACAACCGAACTAGCTACTCACACTTTAACAGATGCGGATATTACCAAAGGTAGCCACACCTTTTCCGATCTTGTCCTGCCAAGCAATGGAACATTTGAAATCAAAGCTAAGTTAGCAGATGGCGCATTGGCTGATCCAGGTTGGACTGCGGGTACTCCTGGTAACGATAAAGTCACTATTGATAGCACTTTACCAACAATTGCAATTACTTCTGATATCACAACGGTCAACAGTACCACGACTGCAACCTTAACCTTCACACTCAGTGAAGCCAGCACCGACTTTATTTTAGATGATGTAATTGTTTCTAACGGCGGCAGTTTGTCAAATTTCCAAAAAACAGGGGAATTAACTTATACCGCACTTTTCACTCCGACAGCAAACACAGAAGTCACCGCAACAGTGAGTATCGCCAGCGGTAAATTCAGTGATGTGGCAGGCAACCAAAATGCCGATGGCGAAGAAGCAAATAACAGCGTCAGTATTACGGTTGATACTATTGCACCAATTCAACCAACCATCAAATTAGCCAATGATAGTGGTGAAAATGATAGTGACGGAAAAACTAATGACGGTACATTGACTATTACAGCAGACCCGACAGCAACAACAGTTGTAAAAGCAACAAAAACTAATGGTGATACAGTCGAGATCACACCAAATGGCGACGGTAAATATATTCTTCCGGATGGTGAATATAGTAATATTACTATTACTAGTACAGACGACGCAGGCAATGAAAACAAGGCTAATTTAGACGCCGTAACTGTTAATAGTGCTAAACCAATATTAACCAGCACTGCCTTTGAGTATGATGAAAATCGAGAAACCGATTATGCAATCGGGACAGTTACTGATACAACCGGTAGTACAATTGCTCAATACCGTATTGTTTCAGGAAATGAGAGCGGTTATTTTGAGATCAATCCTCAAACCGGCGCTATCAGCTTAACTGCTGTAGGTGCCTCAGCAACTGCCGCTTCAAATGATTTTGAGACGACACCGAATAGCTTTACACTTGTAGTCAATGCTACGGATGAGATGGGCAATGTATCTGACAACACCAATATAACTATTACCGTCAAAGATGTTGCCGATGAACAAAAACCGACAATTTCATCAGAAACCTTTGAATATATGGAAAATCAAAATCTATCTAGTACAACTGCGAGTCTAAATGGTGTTGTCGGTAAAATTACAACTGCTGCAGATGATGTCGGTGTAGTTAGTTACCAATTTACTGAAACCGGTAACGATACTAGTGCGGATGGCTTCTTTAAAGTAGACAATAACGGTAACGTAACTATCACAGCTGCAGGTATTACTAATGCAGAAACCAACGACTATGAAACCGGTAAAAACAGCTTTATTTACGGAATCCAAGCAAAAGATGCTGCAGGCAATGTCTCTGATTCCGCGGATTTCACTTTTACACTACTCGATAACAATGCACCAGTGTTACCACAAACGCTGATAGTTAATTACTTTGAAAATGCGCTATCAAGTGATTCTTTAGGAACCGTCACTGCAACGGATGCGGACAGTGTTGACGTAAGCGGGTTAAAATACTACTTCGTCAATTCAGACGGTACAACCAGCACCACCAGTGCCGATGGAGCTTATGCCATTGATGGGAGCAATTTCCGCCTAACTGCGCAAGGTGGGGCATTAGAATCTGTGAGCAGTGCAGCAGCAACTACGCCATATAACGATTATGAAGCAGTAGGGCACCCTGATAATGGTTTTACCGGCTATAAAGTGATTGCTATCGATCCACGTGGTGAGAAATCAGCTGAAATGGATGTCACGTTTAAAGTAAATAATGTTATTGGCGTCTTACGTCTAGACCGCTATTTAAGCCCAACACAAGGGGTCAATGATGATGGCACTAACAGCGGTAATAACATGACCTCAGATGAAAACGATAAAATCTATATCGGCTGGACAGAAACCGGAAAATTAAATGTTGATTATCCAGATATTGGCGGTAATCAAAATGATCCGAAACAAGGGCTTTACACTGCGGGTGGTGACGACTTTGTACAGCTTTACGGTAGTGTGGGTAACTCCTCCGGTTATGTCCGAACCGTTGATTTAGGTACAGGAAACGACACCTTCTTAGTCGGCTCGCAAATTCGCCAAGGTGCTATTATTAACACTGGTGACGGTGATGACCGCATTGTTGTCGGCAACAATCTACAAACACAAGGCTGGGCTATCGGCATCCGAGAAGGCGCCAAAGTATCCATGGGGAACGGCGATGATTATTTAGAAGTAACAGGCAATAATGGGCTGCAAGATAATGGCACAACTGTTGATATGGGCGACGGAAATAATATTATGAAAGTCGGCTATGTGAATAATGGCTCAAGTGTTATCTTCGGTTCAGGCAACGACCAATTGACTGTCACTGGTGATATCGGTACCGGAGCGGGAATGGCATCGATTAAAATGGGTGCAGGTGACGATATTGTGACGTTAGGTGGCCGAGATCCTGACGGTATTATCGACGGCGGTGCCGGTTTTGACACCATTGTTCTGACGTCATCTCAAGCCGGAGGCAACTTCTATCACTTGATCTCGACCCAATCCGGAAGTTCACAAGGCGGATTTATCGGCTTTGAGAAAATAGTATTGCAAAATAATGCTACAGTCGATATTCGTTACAATGACTTATTACGCGATACGACCAATGAAGGTCCATTGCATATTCAAGGCGGCACTGCCAATAAAGTAGATTTGGGCGCTAATAACTGGAACAGTGACGGCGCAGATAAAGCTAAACTAGATGATAATGGCAGTTGGAGTAAATCAGGTACACAGCAAGTTGCTGATGGTATCACATACGATGTATGGCATCACAGCAATGCCGGCGCTGAAACCTCAAACGATGTTTGGATTCAAACCGGTGTAATCGTGATTTAATCCGAGCATACTTTTAACCCGTTATTCAAGCCCTGCAAGCCGAGTGCTTTGCAGGGCTTTTTTGCAAATTGCATAATCAATAATTGAGTTCAACCACACTTTAATATAAACTATTCTCCCGTCCTGATAAGATTTTTTATTCTTTCCATCATCATTTCATATACAAACTGGATTTCAAATGGCGACCAATTATATTTTTGTGACGGGCGGTGTGGTATCTTCCCTCGGTAAAGGTATTGCTGCGGCATCACTTGCGGCAATTTTAGAAGCGCGTGGTCTGAACGTGACCATGATGAAGCTGGATCCCTACATCAACGTTGACCCCGGCACCATGAGCCCAATTCAACACGGTGAAGTGTTTGTGACTCAAGACGGCGCCGAAACCGATCTGGATTTAGGGCATTACGAGCGCTTTATCCGCACCAAAATGACCAAACGCAATAACTTCACCACCGGTAAAATTTACTCCGAAGTGTTGCGCAAAGAGCGACGTGGCGACTATTTGGGCGCCACCATTCAAGTGATTCCGCATATTACCAATGAGATTAAAGCGCGCGTGATTGACGGTGCAGCCGATCATGATGTGGCGATTGTCGAAGTCGGCGGCACGGTGGGCGATATAGAGTCGCTACCATTTTTGGAGGCCTTGCGTCAATTGGCAGTACAGGTCGGGCGTGAGCGCACGCTATTTATGCACTTGACGTTGGTTCCGTACATTGCCGCCGCTGGCGAGCTGAAAACCAAACCGACTCAACATTCGGTCAAAGAGCTGCTGTCTATCGGCATTCAACCGGATATTCTGATTTGCCGTTCCGATCGCAGCATTCCGGCAAACGAACGCGCCAAAATCGCATTGTTCTGTAACGTGCCGGAAAAAGCAGTGGTGTCATTAAAAGACGTCAGTTCGATTTACCAGATTCCGGCAATGCTGAAATCACAGGGTTTAGATCAATACATCTGTCAACGCTTCCATTTTGACTGCCCAGAAGCGGATTTAAGCGAATGGGAACAAGTGCTGTATCGTGAAAGCAATCCAAGCAACGGCGATGTCACAATTGGTATGGTCGGTAAATATATCGAACTTCCAGATGCTTACAAATCGGTAAATGAAGCGCTGAAACACGCTGGGCTCAGCAACCGTTTAACAGTTAACATCAAATATATTGATTCGCAAGACGTGGAATCAAAAGGCACCGATCTGCTGAAAGGCTTAGACGGGATCCTAGTGCCGGGTGGCTTCGGTTACCGTGGTGTCGAAGGCAAAATCATGACTGCACAATACGCCCGTGAGAACAACATTCCGTATTTGGGTATTTGCTTGGGAATGCAGGTTGCCTTGATCGAATATGCGCGCAATGTTACCGGCTTAATCGGCGCAAATTCGACTGAATTTGATAAAAATAGCCCATATCCGGTAGTCGGTTTGATTACTGAATGGCAAGATGCCGAAGGCAAACTGGAAACTCGTACCGAAACGTCAGATCTCGGCGGCACCATGCGTCTGGGCGCTCAACAATGCCATTTGATCGACGGCACTCAAGCGCGTGAAATCTACGGCGCAGCAACCATTGAGGAACGCCACCGTCACCGCTATGAAGTAAACAACAATTTATTACCGCAAATCGAAGCCGCCGGTCTGAAAGTCAGCGGTTTGTCGGCGGATAAAAAGCTGGTAGAAATCATCGAAATCCCAACTCACCCTTGGTTTGTCGCGGCACAGTTCCACCCGGAATTCACCTCAACCCCGCGTGACGGACACCCGTTATTTAGCGGATTTGTTAAAGCTGCGAAAGAACATCAGAAAAAGTAATGTATTTGTTAAAATAAAAAAATAATTCAGTGCAGGAAACAACATTCCTGCACTTTTTACAAGACAAATAAATTAAATCGCTTTAGTATATAGCACAGATTTTTAATACTGATTTTAATTTAATCACAAGAGGAAAATACAATGGCAAAAATTGTTAAAGTAATTGGTCGTGAAATTATCGATTCTCGCGGAAACCCAACCGTTGAAGCTGAAGTGCATTTGGAAGGTGGTTTCGTCGGTTTGGCAGCTGCGCCATCTGGTGCTTCTACCGGTTCTCGCGAAGCGTTGGAACTGCGTGACGGCGACAAAACCCGTTTCTTGGGTAAAGGCGTGCTGAAAGCGGTTGAAGCAGTAAACGGACCGATTGCCGCAGCAGTTGTCGGCAAAGATGCCACCAACCAAGCAGAAATCGACCAAATCATGATCGACTTGGACGGCACGGAAAACAAATCTAAATTCGGTGCCAATGCGATTCTGGCGGTTTCTCTGGCGAATGCGAAAGCAGCGGCTGCCTCAAAAGGTCTTCCACTGTACGCTCACATCGCTGAATTAAACGGTACTCCGGGCGTTTACTCTATGCCATTACCAATGATGAACATCATCAACGGTGGTGAGCACGCCGACAACAACGTTGATATCCAAGAGTTCATGATTCAGCCGGTCGGTGCCAAAACCCTGCGTGAAGCATTGCGTATCGGTGCAGAAGTGTTCCACAACTTGGCTAAAGTATTGAAAGGCAAAGGTTTGAACACAGCAGTGGGTGACGAAGGTGGTTTCGCGCCTAACTTAGCGTCTAACGCTGACGCACTGGCTTGTATCAAAGAAGCGGTCGAAAAAGCCGGCTATGTGCTAGGTAAAGATGTGACTCTGGCAATGGACTGCGCCTCTTCCGAGTTCTACAACAAAGAAACCGGCAACTACGAAATGAAAGGCGAAGGCAAAACCTTCACTTCTCAAGAGTTCACTCACTACTTAGAGCAGTTGACTAAAGAGTATCCGATTGTTTCTATCGAAGACGGCCAAGACGAATCTGACTGGGAAGGCTTCGCTTACCAAACTAAAGTATTGGGCGACCGCGTGCAATTAGTCGGTGACGACCTGTTCGTAACCAACACCAAAATTCTGAAAGAAGGGATCGACAAAGGTATCGCGAACTCTATTTTGATCAAATTCAACCAAATCGGTTCTTTGACCGAGACTTTGGCTGCGATCAAAATGGCGAAAGATGCCGGTTACACTGCAGTGATCTCTCACCGTTCAGGCGAAACCGAAGATGCAACTATTGCGGATTTAGCAGTGGGTACGGCAGCAGGTCAAATCAAAACCGGTTCCATGAGCCGTTCTGACCGTGTTGCTAAATACAACCAATTGATCCGTATCGAAGAAGCGTTAGGTGCGAAAGCCCCATTCAACGGTTTGAAAGAAGTGAAAGGTCAAGCATAATTCTTGCCTTAGCTGAATGAAGAAAAGGTTGTTTGAAGCAATTCAGACAACCTTTTTTACGATCAAAACCTGCGATATTTAGGAATACCTATGTTCTATCTAACCCTAGAAGATCAACTGATTATCGGACAAGCGACTCAATTGGGTTCACCCTCGACCCAACATGACTATCTTTCGGTAATGTTTGAAGATGACGGCGAAACCGGTTATTTTTATGCCCTCGACACTCGCCAAACAACCATGCCGATTGTCGATGCGCTGCATATTTATAATACCAGTGCCATCAACGAAAAAGAGATGGCGCGCAAACTGCAAATTTGCTGGTCAGAAGACGGTTGCTTTGCGCTGTTGCTCATCAATGACTATCCGCACGCCGCCTTTGATTTTGTTAAATTAATCGCCTATAACCACAGTAAGTTCCCTGAGCCGGAATTTGGCAGTATGTGGTCACGCAGAGAAATTACTGATGAATTGGTGCAACAATGGCTGAATGCATAACTTTGCGTGAAATGCTATGCAAAGTGCGGTTTAGTTATACCGATTGACCGCACTTTGCGATTTGTTCAAAATTAAAACAGTAATAGCTCTCATTTTTGTTAGGTTTTGCAAATTGATCTAAATCAAACAATAGCTCCGCACTATCAAATCCATATAAGATTATTTTGTTCTTTCTTGCTAATATACTGGGTAATCGTACTGCTAAAGTGCGCTGCTGTACTACTTAATCCTACCAACGTTTACTTAAAAGGATATACACAATGAGTCAAGACGATCAAAAATGCCCTTATGCACACAGCCATCTAACCACTAATGGCGGTGCGCCAGTGGTTGACAACCAAAACAGCATGACAGCCGGTCCACGTGGTCCGTTGTTGGCACAAGATTTGTGGTTAAACGAAAAATTAGCCAATTTTGTACGTGAAGTCATTCCTGAGCGCCGCATGCACGCCAAAGGTTCCGGTGCGTTCGGTACGTTCACCGTTACTCACGACATCACCCAATATACTCGCGCTAAAATTTTTAGCGAAATCGGTAAAAAAACCGAGATGTTTGCTCGTTTCACCACGGTTGCCGGTGAGCGCGGTGCAGCTGATGCTGAGCGTGATATTCGTGGTTTTGCCTTGAAATTCTACACCGAAGAAGGTAACTGGGATTTAGTTGGTAACAACACCCCTGTCTTCTTCTTGCGCGATCCACGCAAATTCCCAGATTTGAACAAAGCGGTTAAACGTGATCCACGCACGAACATGCGTTCTGCCACTTACAACTGGGATTTCTGGACCTTGTTACCAGAAGCATTACACCAAGTCACCATCGTGATGAGTGACCGTGGTATTCCAGCAAGCTACCGTCATATGCACGGTTTTGGTTCGCACACCTACAGCTTCATCAACGCCAATAACGAGCGTCACTGGGTGAAATTCCACTTTAGAACACAACAAGGTATCAAAAACCTGACCGATGCCGAATCTGAAGCGATTATCGGTAAAGATCGTGAAAGCCACCAAAAAGATCTGTATGAAGCGATTGAACGCGGCGATTTCCCGAAATGGACCCTGTTCGTACAAATCATGCCAGAAACCGATGCGGAAAAAGTGTCTTATCATCCGTTCGATTTAACCAAAGTGTGGCCACACAAAGATTATCCGTTAATCGAAGTGGGCGAGTTCGAACTGAACCGCAATCCGGAAAACTTCTTCTTGGATGTGGAACAATCCGCTTTTGCACCAAGCAATTTAGTTCCGGGTATCAGCGTATCACCAGACCGCATGCTGCAAGCACGTCTGTTCAACTATGCTGACGCACAACGTTATCGCTTAGGGGTGAATTTCCACCAAATCCCGGTCAACAAAGCCCGTTGCCCAGTGCACAGTAACCACCGTGACGGCTATGGTCGTGTTGATGGCAACTACGGCAGCTTACCGCACTATGAGCCAAACAGCTTCAGTCAATGGCAAGAACAGCCGCAATATAAAGAACCACCATTGAAAATCACTGGTGATGCGGATTTCTGGGATTATCGTGAAGATGACAGCGATTACTTCAGCCAACCACGTGAACTGTTCCGTTTGATGACACCTGAACAACAACAAGTGTTATTCGACAACACCGCACGTGCCATGGGCGATGCACCTGATTTCATCAAACAGCGCCACATCGACAACTGCACCAAATGCGACCCGGCATACGGCGCAGGCGTGAAAAAAGCATTAGGGTTATAATCAAAAATTGGTTGTAATTCAGTCAAACGGTCCAAGTGCAAATTTGGACCGTTTTTTTATAGCATGTTTAAGCCGCTCTAAAGTGGTTGCCGCTTATTCAAAGTGGATAACAATAGAATCAGCAATACCACCTCTTGCTTATATTCTTTCGCTTGCTGATTTGCCGGAGATTGTGGATCAGCGTATTTGGCACCAGCATTCTGGTCATCGTCGCCTTATTTTATAATAATTGCGGCAAAGACCGGCGTTATCCGTTATATTGATAATCGCAAGGCGAAACGACAAACCGCACTTTGCCTATCTGGCTTCGTTGATGCAGACTTTCAAGAGGAAAAGCTATGCGTTACAACCAATTCCAGCAGCCAATCGGGGCTGCGGTGGAAAATATGACTATCGGCGCAATGCCTGATATCATGCAGTTGCACGGCGAAAGCTGTATGATCGAACGGCTTGATTATGCACGGCATAGCGAGGCGATTTGTGAGTGTTACCTGCAACACACCCAAACAGCGGATTGGACTTATCTGTCACTCGAACCATTTGATGAACCACAGCAAGTGCGGTCTTTGCTGCGCCAATGGGCGGAATCGTCAGATCCTTACTATTTTGTGATTTTAGAATCCCACAGCCGACAAGTGTTAGGCACACTCGCCTTAATGCGGATTGATCGCCACAACCGTAGCATAGAAATGGGCTGGGTGATTTATTCAGATTTATTAAAACGCAGCAAAGCCGCCACCGAAGCGCAATTTTTACTGATGCAGTATGTGTTCGACACCCTGCAATACCGCCGTTACGAATGGAAATGCGATGCGCTAAATCAACGCTCACGCCGTGCGGCAACCCGTTTAGGCTTCCAGTATGAAGGAACGTTCCGCAATGCCGTGGTGTATAAAGGTCGTAGCCGTGATACCGCTTGGTTTTCGATTATCGCTGAAGAATGGCCGCCGCTCAAAACCGCATTCAAGCAGTATTTGGCTGCTGATAATTTTGATCAACAAGGTCAACAACGCCAACGGCTAGCCGCGTTTTTAGCACAATAATTAAATTCAATATTCCCTTCTCCCTTGATGGGAGAAGGTGCCCGAAGGGCGGATGAGGGTGAGATCTCGGTACACTGCACCACACTTTACCCCTCATCCTGATTTTCGCTTCTGAACGAAGCAAAAATCTGTCCTTCTCCCACAAGGGGCGAAGGAATTATTGCTATGATTTAAAACGCTGCGCAAACTCTGCCACTTTTTCCCAATCAGTATATTCCACCTCTTTGCTGGTGTCGGTTTCGCCACCGGTGATTTTCATAATCAAACGGATCATAAAACGATCAAAAAAACCATAACGTGGGTAACGTAATGCCCCGGCGAAAACCGCACTTTGGGTCGGATGCCAGTCGATGCGCTGCAACAATTTACGTGTGTAGGCATTGGTTTCAGGGGTGTTTTTATCCGCTTTGCGCGCCGTGAGATTCACGCTGTAAAATGCGGTTTTTTTACTATTTAACAACGCTGCATGGCGTGCGATATAAGGTTCTAAGGTTTTATTAAAATGCCCGTAACGAATCGAGGCGCCGATGATAATTTGATCGTAGTGCGCCAAATCCTGTTGTTCTGCAACGCTGAGTGCGACTAAATTGACCACCGCACTTTGATCTTGGTTTTGTATTTCAGTCGCTATAACCTGTGCGATTTTTTGGGTTTGTCCGTCAACGGAGGCATAAATAATCAAAGTTTTCATCAATAGTAACCGCTCTTTTTCATTGTTTTTAGCTTTTCCAAAATACCGGTGTGAACAACACCAGCAAGGTAAACACTTCCAACCGTCCGCAGATCATCGCGAAAGTCAGAATCCATTTTGCACTGTCGGGAATGGTAACAAAGTTGCTGCTGATACTGCCCAAACCCGGTCCAAGATTGTTTAAACAGGCAACTACCGCATTAAAGGCATCAAAACTCTCTACCCCGCAGGCAATCACCGCCAGCAAGCACAGAATAAAGATCAGCAAATAGGCGGAAAAAAATGCCCAAATCCCTTGAATAATCCGCTCCGATAGCACCCGATCGCCCAATTTGATCGGCTGTACGATATTCGGATGCACCAAACGGTTCATCTCGCGCTTGCCTTGCACAAACAATAACAGCACCCGAATCACTTTCAAACCGCCGCCGGTCGAACCGGCACAGCCGCCGATAAACGAGGTCATTAATAACAACATCGGCAAAAAAGAGGGCCAGCTGTCAAACGAGGAAGTGGTGAAACCTGCGGTAGTCGAAATCGACACCGATTGCAACAAAGCATGCTCCAGCGCCTCCTTGCTATCGATAAAATGGCTGTAACTGACCAGACTAATCGTACAAATCACCACCAAGCTCAATTGAATAAATAAAAAGGCTTTAAATTCTGGATCAGTGAAATAGAGTTTGAAAATATTGCTTTTGCCCAATTCAAAATAGGCGGAAAAATGCAGTGCGAAGTTACAGCCGGAGATAAACAAAAACACTGCGGCAATCAGGTTAATCGTGGTGCTGTTGAAATAACCGAGACTGGCATCATGAGTGGAAAAACCGCCGATAGAAATCGTGGAAAAACTGTGGCTGATCGCATCAAACAGATTCATTCCAGCCAACCAATACGCCAATGTACACAATAGTGTTAAGGTGGAATAGATCACCCACAACGCTTTGGCAGTTTCGGCGATGCGTGGTCGCATTTTTTGCTCTTTCAGCGGACCGGGCATTTCCGCACGGTACAGCTGCATACCGCCGATGCCCAATAACGGAATAATCGCTACTGCCAATACGATGATCCCCATACCGCCCAGCCACTGCAACATTTGGCGGTAAAACAAAATGGCTTTCGGCAAGCTGTCTAAGCCAACAATCACCGTCGCGCCGGTGGTGGTTAAACCGGAAAAGGATTCGAAAAACGCATTCGCCACATTCAACTGCGGTGAGTCAAACAGCAGAAACGGCAACGCACCGACACTGCCCAGCACCACCCAAAACAGAACCACGATCAAAAAGCCTTCGCGCGAACGCAATTCTTGTTTGTGTGTGTGGGTTGACCACCACAATAGCGCCCCACTTGCCAATGTGATAAAAAACGTTTTGACAAACGCACTGCCACCACCGTCAGCGTAGAGCAACGCAATCAACGCCGGCGCCAGCATGGTGAGCGAAAAGCACATCACTAAAATTCCGACAATGCGAATAATTGACAGTATATGCACGCTGTTTTCTCTTTTACTTTAGGGTCTGTTGATCTTTGTTAATGTTAAGCTGCCGCCACTACGGTTGTAGAGCGCTTGACTGAATTCAGCAAACTGCTCTTCATCGATTGCCAGCCGTAATGCAATCCGCTGTG
>VDHG01000026.1 GCA_006228005.1 Testudinibacter crocodili | reverse complement strand
TATTTTAAAAATAAAAATTTGCTAAAGGGATGATTTTAACAGTGGTATTAACTGCCTTTTTAGGCAATATTACTGAACCATTAGAGTTTTCATTTCTATTTATTGCCCCAAAACTATTTATTGTATATGCGATTTTATGTGGTGTATTCGCTATTCCTTTGCAGATGTTAGGTGTGTCGATAGGCTATATTCGTGGAACAATTTTTGATTTTGGTATTTTCGGTTTGATGTATGAAAATACACATTGGGTGAACTTAATTTTACTGGGTATTGTGAATTTCATTGTCTTCTATTTTGTGTTCAGATATGCCATCAGTAAATTTGATATTAAAACACCGGGCAGGGAAGATGAAATGTCAGACAGTAGCCTGCTGAATAATAAAGAATATGATAAAGTGGCATCGTTAGTTATTGAAGCATTAGGTGGTAAAGAGAACATCAAACAAGTTGAAAATTGTGTCTCTAGACTTCGAGTGGATGTTGTCGATCAGAAAAAATTAAATATGGATTTAATTCGAGAATCAGGCGCATTAGGCACATTCATCCCTTCTAGCAATCATATTCATGTGG
>VDHG01000025.1 GCA_006228005.1 Testudinibacter crocodili | reverse complement strand
GGCTTGGGCGGCGGCAATTGCGGAATCCACCTCAGCGGCAGTACTCAATTTAACTTGTTTGGTTTGTTCACCGGTCGCCGGATTGAACACTGGTGTTAAACGGGCGCTTTGACTTTCAACGGTTTTACCATTGATAAAATTTGGAATAAACTGGCTCATATTTCTCCTCGATACAAATCGGCTGATGGCAATTAAGGCATATTTCAGGGATACAATACCGCTATGAAATATTTTTTTCAATCGAAAACCGCCTAAAATGAAATTTTTATTTCATTTTTTGTGATCTAAGTAGAATCTTGCAAAAGATCTGGTTCAGCAAAAGCCGATTGTCGCTTATACTTTTGCTTAAAAGAACCACAGACGCTAAAACAGAGGTTAGTCATGAGCCCATTACTGTCCAAATCCAATGCCATTAATAACGGCTTTCGCCAACAAATCACCCCGCAAAACGCCAATTGGGAATACGTCGGTTTCGAACTGCTGCATCTGTCCGCCGGTCAATCGCAGGAAATCAACACTGAAAATACGGAAGTTTGTTTTGTGGTGGTGTCCGGTTACGCTTCATTTGCGGTCGATGGCAAAATTTTCGAACATCTAGGCAACCGCACTTCGCCTTTTGAGCGGATTCCGCCGTATTCGTTGTATGTACCGCATCATAAACAAGTGCGTGTGATTGCCGATACCGAGCTGGAACTGGCGATTTGCCGCGCGCCGAGCAGCGGAAACCTGCCGATTCGAGTGATTAAACCGCAAGATGTCGGGGTGGAAAAACGCGGTTTCGGCAATAATCAACGCTTGGTACACAATATTCTGCCGGAAACCGAAGCCGCCGACAGTTTATTGGTGGTCGAAGTGTTTACTGACGAAGGCAACACCAGTTCGTTTCCAAGCCATAAACATGATCAAAAAAACTCAGACAACGAAACCTATCTGGAAGAAACCTACTATCACCGTTTCGAGCCGCAACAGGGCTTCTGCCTGCAACGGGTTTATACGGAAGACCGCACTTTGGACGAATGTATGGCGGTTTACGATGGCGATGTGGTCAAAGTGCCGAAAGGCTACCATCCGGTGTCAACCATTGCGGGTTATAACAACTATTACTTGAATGTGATGGCAGGTCCGGTACGCAAATGGCGTTTCAGCTGGGAGCAGGATCATCAATGGATCAACAGTGAAGAATATGCGCGAAAGTTTAGGTAATTATGCTTCTCCTTTCTTTGCAGCTGAGCGGCTAACTTTTTAGCCGCTCACTATTTTTTAAAACTAAACCCTCGCAATTAAAGCCTCCCCATTACTAGCCCCTTTTTTCGGTTGCTCGGTCGGGTTAAACCCCTGCGATAACCATTTATCATTAGAGCGAATCATTTTGCGATAGTGGGTTGGTGAAAAGCCGGTATATTTCTGAAAATTATCATAAAACCGGCTGATGGAATTGAATCCTGCAGTCAATGAAATATCTAACATCGTCTTATCGGTATCGCTCAACAGGGCTTTGGTGTGGTTAATTCGCATCATGGTGATGTATTGCTTAATCGTCAGCTGCATCACGCTTTGGAATAGTCCCATTGCATAATTGGTATTTAATCCGACCGCACTTGCCACATCGCTCACGGTTAAAGACTTGCTGTAATGGCTGGCAATATGATCAAGCATTAAGCTGACATAGTGTTGAGTGTGTTTAGACGATTTTTGCTGGCCGTTCGGTTCATACACTTTTTCCAACAGTAATTGCCAGCCGTCCAAGGCGATCCGTTTTATCATCAATTCGATTTCATCATAAACCAGCTGCTGACGACTCAAGGTTGGCATTTTTAACTCTTTTTCCCAACGTGCCACTTCAAATTGGCTGACGAGATCTGGATTCAACGACTGGATAATCATACCGTGAGTAATATGGTTGATTAAATCTTGCGGCAGCGGCCAAGACAGAAACAGATGCACTGGCACGTCCAACACCGCCATTGCCTTGCATTGCCGACAATCGACCACACGATGCGGAACCGAAGCCCAAAATAGGGTGATATGGTTTGCCTTTATCGTCACGTTGTGACCGTTAAAAATATAGTCTACATCGTCATCGAACGGAATATTGATCTCCATATGACCATGCCAGTGATAGCCCGGCATGGCAGCCGGTGGATATTGCAGATTTACCCTTAACGGCTGGTTATCAGAATACAGTGCCAATGGACTAATGCTTTCGCTACCAAAGGTATCGCCGTCCACCGCTTTAAAGCGTGTGGTTTGTAACATCGTTTTTTTCATTGGTTATCACGCCAAAATCTCTCTTTATTGCGATTAAGGCTAACATTTTTATCATATGCAAAATAGTATTTTTCCACTAAATAATCCTGAAACTTCAGATTATGTCGTGATGATCCATAAAAATGAGCTTTTAGGAATTTTATCCGATAATTCGAAGCGACTTCTTTAAATCAGTAATGTCATGATGAAGATAGAATTCAAATGACAACTCACCACTAAAGGAGTAAATCTATATGAATGCACCTAAAATTACCTTTATCGGCGCCGGCTCAACCATTTTTGTGAAAAATATTCTGAGTGATATTTTCCATAAACCGGCATTGAAACAGGCGAAAATCGCACTGATGGATATCGACCAAACACGTTTGCAGGAATCACAGTTTGTGATCGATAAATTGATGCGATCCGCCAGAGCAAATGGCAGTATCGAATGCTATGCCAATCAAAAAGAAGCGCTGCGTGATGCGGATTTTGTGGTAGTGGCATTTCAAATTGGCGGCTATGAGCCTTGTACCGTCACCGATTTTGAAATTTGTAAGAAATACGGCTTAGAACAGACTATTGCCGATACGCTCGGCGTTGGAGGTATCATGCGGGCGCTGCGCACCATACCGCACTTATGGCAAATCTGTGAAGATATGACTGAAGTGTGCCCAAATGCCACCATGCTGAACTATGTCAACCCGATGGCGATGAATACTTGGGCAATGTATGAAAAATATCCGCATATCAAACAGGTCGGGCTTTGCCATTCGGTGCAGGGAACTGCTGAAGAATTGGCGCATGATTTGGAGCTGAGCCCGGACGATTTGCGCTACACCTGCGCCGGGATCAATCATATGGCATTTTACTTAAATCTGGAAAAACGCTTAGCGGACGGCAGTTATGTCAGTATTTATCCTGATCTGTTAAAGGCGTTTGCAACAGGACAGGCACCAAAACCGCGTATGGATGATAATCCTCGCTGTAATAATCTTGTCCGCTACGAAATGCTGAAAAAATTAGGTTATTTCGTCACTGAATCCTCTGAGCACTTTGCCGAATACACGCCATATTTCATTAAGCCTAACCGTCCTGACTTAATCGCGCGCTACCAAGTGCCGTTAGACGAATACCCGAAACGTTGCGTTGAACAAATCGCCGCTTGGAAAAGCGATCTGGAAAAATACAAACAAGCTGACAGCATTCAAATGCCGGAATCGCGTGAATATGCCAGCACGATTATTAATTCTATCTGGACCGGCGCGCCGAGTGTGATTTACGGCAATGTGCAAAATACCACACTGATTGATAATTTGCCGCAAGGTTGTTGTGTTGAAGTGGCTTGCTTGGTCGATGCCAACGGTATCCAACCCACTAAAGTTGGTTTATTACCGAACCATTTAGCCGCACTAATGCAAACCAACATCAATGTACAGCGGCTCACCACTGAAGCTATCCTGACCGAAAATCGTGATCGTATTTATCACGCAGCCATGCTCGATCCGCACACCGCCGCCGCATTAGGGTTGGATGAGATTTACAGTTTGGTTGATGAGTTATTGCTGGCGCATAAAGACTGGATGCCGCAATGGATCTATCGTTAATCACCTGACATTAATCGGAAGTGCCGGGATGCTCGGCATTTCGTCAAAATAAAAGGATGTGTTATGAGCTTATCAATGAAAACCAAAATCAGCTTCGGACTCGGTGCCTACGGTAAAGATTTTGCTATCGGCATTGTGTATATGTACCTGATGTATTACTACACCGATGTGCTGGGTGTCAGTGCGGCAATTGTCGGCACCATCTTTATGGTGGCACGGGTGTGGGATGCATTAAATGACCCGATTATGGGTTGGATTGTTAATAGCACCCGCTCCCGTTGGGGAAAATTCAAACCTTGGATTTTAATCGGCACCATTGTCAATTCTATAGCACTGTTTTCTCTGTTTTGTGCGGACTTCTTTAGTGGCACGGCACAACTTGTTTATATTGCAGTCACTTATATTCTTTGGGGCATGACTTATACCCTCATGGATATTCCGTTTTGGTCATTAACCCCGACCTTAACGCTGGAGCAGCGCGAACGTGAAGAACTCGTGCCTTACCCCCGCTTCTTTGCCAGCCTGGCCGGCTTCGTCACCGCTGGAATATGTATGCCGTTTGTCGATTATGTCGGTGGAGAGGACAAAGGCTATGGTTTCCGCATGTTTACCCTTGTCATCATCGCTTTCTTCATTGCTTCGACTATTATCACACTTGCCAATGTCCACGAAAAATACTCTTCGGACAATCTTGAAGGCACTAACCAAACGGCTAAGAAAATTCCGTTGAAAACCTTGGTCTCTCTGATACCTAGAAATGATCAACTCTCCAGTCTATTAGTGATGGCGCTTTGCTATAACATTGCAGGTAATATTATCTCAGGCTTTGCGGTGTACTACTTTACCTATGTTGTCGGCGATAAAGAATTATTTCCATACTATATGTCGTATGCCGGTATCGCCAATCTGGCCGTCATCATATTGTTCGCCCGTTTAGCCAAACTATTTTCACGCAAAACGTTATGGGCGAGTATTTCAATCTTCTCCATTTTAAGCTGTGCCATTTTGGCATACACAGGTATCGTCGATCACGGCAACATCGCTTTAATCATCACTGCTGGTGTCTTTATGCAAATCGGTAGCGCTCTATTTTGGACATTGCAAGTGATCATGGTGGCAGATACGGTAGATTACGGTGAATATAAACTGGGTATCCGCTCCGAAAGTATCGCCTATGCGGTACAAACCATGGTGGTCAAAGCCGGTTCTGCGGTATCAGCTTTTTTGATCGGGGTGCTACTGACGGCGATTCATTATGTGCCGAATGTCGCCCAAACCCCGGAAACCATTTTTTGGATGGAAATGATTATGATCGCCTTACCGATTTTGTTCTATGTGATTAAATTATGTGTCTATTTCCGTTATTACAAATTACACGGCGATTTATTGGCTAAAGTGAATATCCGCTTGCTGGATAAGTACCGTGTCACCGACTAACCAGTTATCTTAAACCATAAAAAAACCTGTAGCGACAAACTACAGGTTTCAGGCTGTCGATAAAGCAGTTTAAGAGAGACTCAACGATGCTCAACCGTGCACAATGAAATCGTGCACGGAAAAACGCTTTTACTCTTTGCGTTTAAATGCCAGTGAGATTGCCAGCGTTTGCACCAAGGTCATGGTGGCACATTGTGAGCGGAAGCCGCTGACTTGGGCTTCTTTGACCACGAAAGCCACATCACTGAAGCCGACGAGCGGACTGATTTGGCTGTCGGTGATGGCAATTTGTTTCACGCCGCTTTTGGCGACGGCATTCATAATATTAATGGTTTCTTTAGCGTAAGGCGAAAAGCTGATCGCGACTACCACATCACCCGGCTTAATCAGATTCAACTGTTCTTCAAACATGCCGCCCAAGCCGTCGATAATATACGAGTGGCAATCCAGATGATGCAACGCATAATTTAAATAACTGGCGACGCTGAAAGAACGTTTTAGCCCAATAATAAAAATATTGTTGGCAGAATGCAGCAGCTCAACCGCACTTTCAAGCTGCTCAAGACTGATTTGATTGACCAATTGTAACAACGCCTGATTATTCGCTTGAGCAAACACATTCAGGATCTCGTTTGGTGCTCCTTGTGTGGCGTTTTCGGGATCAATTTTATCGAACAAAACCGCTCTTTCGCTGTAATTAACCGTCTCTTCCATCAGGTTTTCGCGAAATATCTGTTTCATTTCGTTAAAACCGCTGTAACCAAACGCATTGGCAAAGCGAATCAAGGTGGACGGCGGAACGTCTGCTCGTTCGGCGATCACCGCCACGGTGTCGAATACGATACTATTTGAGTTATCCAGAATGTATTTAGCCACTTGCTTCAAGCGTTTACTCAGATTGTCATAGCGATCTCGAATTTGGCTTTCTAGTTGTTCAAGTTCTAATGATTTATTCATTTCATTTATCTCTGGAAGAAAACGGACCTAAACATTATAAGGGCTTTTAAAATTAATTATAGTTTTTATGATTTAATAAACCGAATAAAATTATCTCTATTTTTTGCAATATTTTTTAAATTTAGCGGCTTAATTTAACGCCACTGCACGAATCAGTGGCGTTATCACCAAGCGATTAAGGCAACAATTTTTCATCGCGCCATAAATCTGCATAACTTTCACGACGTTTGATCAAATGAGCCTGGTCGCCATCGACCATCACTTCGGCGGTGCGTGGGCGGGAGTTGTAGTTGGAAGACATACTGGCACCGTAAGCACCGGCGGAGCGTTGTGCGATTAAATCGCCTTCGGCGATTGTCAGCTGGCGCTGCTTGCCGAGAAAATCGGAAGTTTCGCAAATTGGACCGACGATGTCGTAAACCGCACTTTGGCGTTGTTCGGTTTGCGCTAAAGTGCGGTCAACTTCGATAATTTCCATATAGGCTTGATACAGCGCAGGGCGGATCATATCGTTCATTCCGGCATCGACAATCGCAAAATTGCGTGATTCATTGCTTTTCAGATATTCGACTTTGCTGACTAAAATCCCAGCGTTGGCAGTGATCGCACGTCCCGGCTCAAGGATAATTTCCAGTTGCGGATAGGCGCTTAATTTGGCTAAAAGTGCGGTGGTGTATTCACTCGGATGTGGCGGTTGTTCGCCGTGATACGGCACGCCCAAGCCACCGCCCAGATCAAGGTGGCGTAGTTCGATGCCATCTTCGTTAAGTTGTTGCATTAGCACTAATAAACGATCTGTTGCATCCAAAAACGGTTGTAATTCAGTTAATTGCGAACCGATGTGGCAGTCCATACCACTGATGTTAATGTGAGGCAATGATTGTGCCAAACGGTAAACTGCTCTGGCTTGATCAACGCTGACACCAAATTTGTTTTCTTTTAAACCGGTGGAGATATAAGGGTGGGTTTTGGCATCGACATCCGGGTTGACCCGTAGCGAAATCGGGGCAATTTTGCCCATTTTCCCTGCAACATGGTTAATTCGTTTCAATTCGGAAATGGATTCAACATTGAAACAGCGAATGCCGACTTCCAGCGCTCTGGCGATCTCTTGTTCCGTTTTTGCTACGCCGGAAAATACGATTTTGGCGGCGTCACCGCCTGCTGCCAGCACCCGTTCCAACTCCCCTTGTGACACAATATCAAATCCCGAACCGAGTTTTGCCATAACATTCAACACCGCAATATTTGAATTGGATTTTACGGCATAGCAGATTAAATGCGGGTGATCGCCGAAAGCGTTATCAAAAGCGTGCCAGTGGCGTTCCAAAGTAGCACGGGAATAGATGTACAGCGGTGTGCCGAACTGTGCAGCAATGTCACTGACTGCGATGTTTTCCGCCATAAGGCGGTTTTGTTGATATTGAAAAAAGTCCATGCGGTTATCCGAAATATTCTATTCTGAGGTTGAGTCGGTGGTCGGTTGCGTTTCTTGCGGAAAATAGAGCGGACCTTTCACGCCACACGCGGTGATGACTAACAACATTGAAGCCGCTAACAGATAGCGCCAGCATTTTTTCATTCTGATTCCCTCTCATCTTTTTCAATTCTATTGATAACGGCTATTTTTACCATTAATTGTGGCTTTGTGCTATCACAATTGTGTTAAAGCCACTATAATTTATCACCACTGATTCAGTAAAGAACCGATATTTTATGAACGTAGCAGAATTTCATCAACAGGTTGAACAAACCTGGTCTTACATTGAAGAACAACTTGACGAGCAAGGCGTTGACGTTGATTGCGACAGCCACGGCTCAGTGTTTTCGATTACCTTTGAAAACGGGCAGCAGATTGTGATCAATAAGCAAGAACCGTTACTCGAGCTATGGCTTGCCAGCAAACTAGGCGGCTATCATTTTAAATTTCGTGACGGGCAGTGGCTGACCGCTGATCAGCAAGCATTTTTTCCGTTATTGAGCGAAGCGCTCAGCGTATATTACGGTGAAACGGTGACAGTGGCTTAATGTCTGCTGAATCATCCAATACCCCGACCCTGCAAACCGCACTTGCTGTGTTACAGCAAGTGTTTGGTTATCATGCCTTTCGTCAAGGGCAGCAGCAAGTTATTGAAGCGGCGTTGAGCGGGCAAGACAGCTTGGTGGTGATGGCGACCGGTAGCGGCAAATCGCTGTGTTATCAAGTGCCGGCGCTGTGTTTTGACGGTTTGACGTTAGTGATTTCGCCGTTGATTTCGCTGATGAAAGATCAGGTCGATCAACTGTTGAGTAACGGGGTTGAAGCCGCTTATCTGAACTCGACCCAATCGTTTGCCGAACAGCAACAAGTACAAAACAAAGCGATTAACGGCGAACTAAAACTGCTTTACATCTCACCGGAAAAGGTGATGACCACCACATTTTTTCAGTTTATCTGCCAGTGTCGGGTTAGTTTTATTGCGATTGATGAAGCGCACTGTATCTCACAGTGGGGACACGATTTCCGTCCGGAATATACCGCACTTGGCGGCTTGAAAAAGAGTTTCCTCAATGTGCCGGTGATGGCACTAACCGCTACCGCCGACAGTGCCACGCGTAAGGATATTCTACAACACCTCGATCTAAGCCAACCCTATCACTATATTGGCAGTTTTGATCGCGCGAATATCCGCTACACCTTGGTTGAAAAATATAAAGGCGTAGAGCAAATGTGCCGTTTTGTGCTGGCGCAAAAGGGCAAGAGCGGTATTGTATATTGCAACAGCCGCAAAAAGACCGAGCAGCTGTGTGAAAGCCTGCAACGGCGCAAGGTCAGCTGTGCGCCTTACCACGCCGGCATGACGATTGAGCAGCGTGAAGCCACGCAATTGGCGTTTCAGCGCGATAATATTCAAGTGGTGGTGGCGACGGTGGCGTTTGGCATGGGCATCAACAAATCCAATGTGCGCTTTGTGCTGCACTTTGATTTGCCGCGCAGCATTGAAGCCTATTACCAAGAAACCGGGCGTGCCGGGCGTGACGATCTGCCGGCAGAAGCGGTACTGCTGTATGATCCGTCGGATTATGCTTGGTTGAATAAAATATTATTGGAAAAACCGGAAAGTCCGCAGCGCCAAATTGAACAACATAAATTGCAGGCGATGGGCGCCTTTGCTGAATCGCAAATTTGCCGCCGTTTGGTGTTGCTGAACTATTTCGGCGAACACCGTAGCACGCCGTGTAAAAACTGCGATGTCTGCCTCGATCCGCCCAAATCTTACGACGGCTTGCTGGACGCACAAAAAGTGATGTCGGTGATTTATCGGATCGGGCAAAATTTCGGCACACATTATGTGGTGGCAATCTTGCGCGGTTTGCAGAATCAGCGAATTAAAGAATATGGGCATGACAAACTGTCGGTGTTTGCCATCGGCAAAGAACAGAGCCAAGAGTATTGGATGAATGTGATCCGCCAGTTGATCCATTTGGGCTATATCGAACAAAATATCATGCAATTTTCCGCACTGCGCCTGACCGAAGCCGCCCGTCCGATTTTACGCGGCGAAACCGCACTTTCACTGGCAACGCCACGTTTATCAATGTCGGTGATTCAGCGCAGTCAAAGTTCCAGCTTAAAAGATTATGATAAAGACCTGTTTGCTCGCCTGCGTTTTCTGCGCAAGCAGATTGCCGACAAAGAGAGCATTCCGCCGTATATCGTGTTTAACGACGCCACCCTGCAGGAAATGGCGCAGCTGATGCCGACCTCCAATAATGAAATGTTACAAATCAACGGGGTAGGGCTACGCAAATTAGATCGCTTTGCGCAACCGTTTATGGCGTTGATTAAAGAGCACCAAACCAATCTGAACAACAGCCGACAAGAATGATAAAATAATCGTAATCTTGCTGTAGTCAAACCGCACTTTGCGTTATGATTTCCAGGGCTTCCTGACAATATTTCTATTTGTGATACCAAGGGGTAAAGAATGAAAACAGCATTTCAATTAGATCGTCTTGTTCATGGTTATTGGCGCTTAAAACAGTGGAATTTAACGCCACAGCAACTGTTGCAATTAACCGAGCAGGTTATCGAGCTGGGGATCCGCACTTTTGACCACGCCGCCTGCTATGGCTCGTTTACCAACGAGGAAGCGTTCGGTCAAGCGCTGAAATTAAAACCATCTTTGCGCCACGAGATCACACTGATCACCAAGTGCGGTATCTTGTTCCCAAGTCAGGAATTTCCGACCATTGACAGCCATTACTACGATAACAGCTACGAACACATCGTTGCTTCGGCGGAGCGCTCGATCGCCAAAATGCAGTGCGACTATCTCGATGTGCTTTTGATTCATCGCCTGTCGCCTTGCGTTGATCCGGAACAGGTCGCCAAAGCCTTCGAACATCTGCACAGTAGCGGCAAAGTGCGGTATTTCGGCGTATCCAACTACACCCCGTCGAAGTTCAGCATGCTACAATCCTACCTCGACCAGCCGCTACTGACCAACCAGATTGAAATATCGCCGTTGCATTTAGCCCCGTTTGACGACGGCACGCTCGATTATTTAATGGAAAAACGGATTCGCCCAATGGCATGGTCGCCACTGGCTGGCGGCGAACTATTTAACAAAGACAATCCTGCCGGCGTGCGGGTACGCAAAGCCTTACTCGACATCGGACAGCGCTTTAACGAAACCCACCTCGACACCCTCGCTTATGCCTGGCTGCTCAGTCACCCGGCAAAAATCACCCCAGTGATCGGCTCCGGCGAACTGCGCCGAATTCAAAGAGCGGTCGATGCGCTCTCGATTCAATTCAGCGAACAGGACTGGATTGAAGTTTACAAAGCCGCACAAGGGCATGATATTCCTTAGGGATTTTAGCCGCTTAGTTTTAAGCGGCTTCTTGTTTGAGAGCAGATAAAGAAGTGTAGTTAGGCTTGTTGCACGGCTAACTCGCGATCTTTTTCCTGCTCACGTTTAACACACTGGCGCTCATAGGCTTTAAAGAATGGATAATAGATAAAAATATCCAGAATAATCAATCCGATACTTAAAACTGGTGCCCAAATATCGCCGCCGGAGACTAAATAAGCGCCGATCGGTGCCGGTGTTGTCCACGGTGCCATCAGATAGACCCGGTGAATCAAGTCAAAATCTAAGATCAAATAGGCGATTATTGCATTTGCCATCGGTGCAAAAATTAACGGGATAAAGAAGAGCGGATTGACCACCATCGGTACGCCGTAAACAATCGGTTCGCCGATAGAGAAGAAAGACGGTACCAGCCCGATTTTGCCGATTGAACGTAAATGCACCGAGCGGCTGCGAACCAGTAAAAATGCCAGCGCAATCACCCCGCCGGAAGCGCCGTGTACGATATAAAAATCCCAAAAGGAGTTGGTAACAATAAAAGGAAGTGGCTCGCCCGCTTGTAACGCCGCCAAATTGGCCGCCATATTTTGCAGTAAGAACGGGGTCCAAAGCTGCATTAATACGAGGGAGCCGTTAATGCCCAAGAACCACAGTAAGTGGGTAGCAAATACAAACAACATAATCGCCCCAAGCGAATCGCTGACTTTGATCAACGGCGCCATATAATCCATGATTAACTGCGGAATAGTGACTCCCATCGCATGTTCAACATAAATCGAAAACGGGAAAATGGTGAGCAGCATGGCTAAAATCGGAATCACGATATTCAGCGATTCGGCGACCGCACTTGGCACTTCTTTCGGCAGACGGATGCGGATATTCAAATATTCTAGTAAACGGGTGGCTTCTACGGTGTAAATTGCAACGAAAATCGCAGAAAACAGTCCGATACCACCGAAAAACTTGATGTCCATTGCGCCGTCTTTCACCGGTGCGGCGATCAGTAAAAACGTCATCACCGATAAAAACGCTGCCGGTAGCGGCTCCCGTTTATAAGCCTTGGCGAGGTTATAGGCTATACTGGCGGAGGTAAATAACGAAATCGCATTAAACGACATTTGGAAAAATGCCCAGCCGTAATCGCTTGCCCAAGTGGCAAAACGCCACCAAGCGATGCCGAAACTATTGGTGGTATTTTGATCAAAAGGCGGAATCAGTAAAATCATGATAAAACTGCCGACAATCAAGAACGGCAAAACCACGATAAAGCCATCACGGATAGCGGAAATGTGCGGCTGTTTTTCTAACTTAAGTGCGGTCGGGGTGACGTATTTATCCATGTAACGGATCATTTTTTGGCTAAACTGGCTCATCACGCCCCTCCTATTCGCCGTTGACAGTTTTGAAGCATAACACTTGCCAAGCCGGTTGATAGTTGTGCACGGTAATTTCCACGTTATCGCCTTGCCGTTGTTGCGAGAATTCTACTGCCGGATTCAAAGCGCTGACAGTCGTGTTGCAAGGTAGCGAAAAACGGGTCTCACCGGTGTGGAGCCCGCTGACGAAGCAGTACAGGTCGGTCTCTTTTTTGGTGAAATGGAAATCCAAATCAGCTTGGCGATAAGATTCGCGGCGGCTGCAACGGGTGGCATAAATTCCTTCGCCGTTCACTTCCAACCAATTACCAAGTGCGGTCAGGCGTTCAACTTGTCCGTTTGGAATCGTGCCGTCGGCTTTCGGCCCGACGTTCAGCAATAAATTGCCATTGTTGGCGACCACTTCCACCAACAGCGCCACCAATTTCTCCACCGAAATCAAATCGTCATCGCTTTCGTTTTGGTTATAACCGAACGACAGCCCCAAGCCACGACACATTTCCCACTTCCGCTCACGGGAGGCTTCGCCGTGTTTATACTCTTTCGAAGTGAAATCGCACCACAAGCCGTTCCAACGATCATCGACCACGCCGTCTTCCACCTGATTATAATAGTGAGAAAATAGGCTCGGTAGCATATGCTCGCCCTGTTTCGGCCAGCCGATATCATTCCATAATACTGCCGGCTGATAGTCGTCGATTAGCTCTAAGACCTGATTGAAAGCATAATCGGCGTAAGCATAAGTTGGGCTGGCATTTGACATATTTTGGCTTTCGGTGAAAATCGGCGCACAGGAAAATGTCCAATCGATAACGCCGGAATAATAGGTTCCCATTTTTAAGCCGACCGCTTCGACCGCACTTTTCAAATTGCCTAAAATATCACGCTTCGGTCCGTGATTCAGGCAGTGATAATCGGTGTAACGGCTTGGAAAAAGGCAGAAACCGTCGTGGTGTTTGGTAGTCAACACCACATATTTTGCCCCTGCTTGTTTAAATAATTGCGCCCATTCCGCCGGCTGCCACTTTTCGGCTTTCCAAAGCGGCAGAAAATCACGATAGCTGAAATCTTTGCCGTAAGTTTGGAGGTGGTGCTGATAAGTCGGACCTTGCTTGACGTTAATCGAATTAAAATACCATTCTGCGTAAGGATTATTGCAAAACCACTGTTCATCAATTTCAATTTCTCCCAGCTCCCAAGTCAACGGTGCAAATGCCGGTACGGAATAAATTCCCCAATGAATAAAAATACCGAATTTATAATCATCATACCAATCGGGTATAGGGTGGGTTTTAACAGATTCCCAAGTAGCAGAATAGAATTTTTTCATAATAATTCCTCACGGTAATATTATTTAATAGTGAATTCATATGGATATACAGCTTTTAAATATTCATATCAATATGCTCAATTGCTTGCTCCCATTCAATCAAGTCATAATTAATATGAAATCAAGATTTCAAAATATGATCAAATAGAAAAAGTATTTTATTTGATTGGCGTGGTTTTTTGTGACAGCTATCACTGAAATGCATAGAAAAAGAGTGTGAGTATTAGATTTTAGATGCCCGAATCGGCATTTGATTTGGAAAAAACAGGCATCGAAATTGACCGAGTATGCTATTTGATTAACTCATACTGAATCACAAACAGTGCGGTTTCGTTCGGATAAATTTCCCGAATAACGGTTTGCAGCTGGGGCAGTGTCATATTTTCTTGTGCAGCATGTTGTGAATTTAGTTGTTCAAAAGTGATCGGTGTGACAGATAAGATCCGGATTTTAGCAAACCAGCGTTGTGTTTCATTGGTGAAAACATCAACGATACTTTGCGCTTGATAGTGGCTTTCGCTTTGATCACGAATCGTAATGGTTTTGCTACCGTTGAGAATATCCTGTTCAAAACGCTGAAAAAAGGTGATTTGGGTTGAGGTAACCATATCGGTGGATTCCTTGGGTGAATGATCATTGGCGTAAATTATAGGAAGAATGAGAAAGAGTTGCTATACTCAAACGCAATCTATATTTAATAAACGCCATTCCGATGACTATAATTACCAAAAAAACGCCATTATATATCAATATAATTGAAAAACTGAAACGTGAGATCCTGTCCGAAACGATTCATGGTTTTCTCCCGTCGGAAGCCGAATTGCAAAAAATGTTTGGTGTTTCACGTTCGGTGATACGTCAAGCGCTAGCTAAATTAGAGGTGGAAGGGTTAATCAGCAAAGCGCAGGGAAAAGGCAGCTTCGTGTTGCCGGTTAATCGGATTCATCGGGTAGTGCAGTCGTTAAATGGTTTGGGTATGCAAATCGAGAAAATGGGAACGATGGTTAATACAAAAATCATCTTTTTTGAATTAGTGGATTATGACAAAGCCAATCAATTTTGGAATGAGAAGCAAGCATTGTATTTAACACGAATCCGCTCTGATATTACCCAGCCGATTGCTTATATCGAAACTTATTTGCCGACAAAATATCAACGCTGGCTTACCCCTGAGAAGTTAGCAAACGCCTCTTTACATCAGATTTTAAAACAAGACGCCGATGTTGAACTAGAACGTTCGACCCGCCATATTTATGCCATTGCGGCGCCATCACATATCGCGGAACACTTGAATATTCCTATCGGTAGCCCTCTTTTACTGCTAAAAGGCACGACCTTTGATAAAAATAATGATGTCGTCGAAGTTTTTTCGACTTATCATCGCGGCGATAAAATTATGTTTGATCTAGAAACCACAATTTAATTTTACTGATTGACAATCTGAATCTTCTATCACATTATATCTTGTACGTACAAGTTGTGCGTAATTATAGGCTAGGGAGACGGTTATGTCAGTTAATCAGATAGACTCAAAGACTCAAACATTAGTTCCTTATATGATTGGATGAACAAGATTCCGGGCGGAACGATGGTTGTGCCTCTTATATTAGGATCAATTATCGGTACTTTTTTTCCAGAATTTTTGGGTATAGGTTCATTCACTACCGCACTTTTTAAATCCTCTGCCGGACCGTTGATCGCATTATTAATTTTTGCAACGGGTATGCAGATTACCGTTCGTAGCTCCGGACCTGTCTTGGCGCACACAGGAGTCGTCCTGCTATTTAAAACCATTATTCCAGCGGGATTAATTACGCTGATCGGTTTGGTTATCGGCTCAGACGGCATTATGGGAATTTCGCTTTTGGCAATATTAACTGTAGTCGCTAACTCAAACGGTGGTATCTGGCTTGCATTTACCGGTAAGTATGGTGATTATCGCGATAGAGGGGCTTACGTCGCATCGGCGGTTAACGACGGACCTTTTTTTGTTTTACTGTTTCTGGGGGTTTCCGGATTGGCGGATATTCCGCTTTCGCTCATGTTAGCGGCGGTTATTCCGTTATTGGTCGGTATGGTTGTCGGGAATCTTGATCCTAAATGGACTAATATTATGAAGCCGACCGGGGCGATTGTTATTCCGTTTTTTGCATTTGCGCTTGGTACCGGAATCAATTTGCATTCTATTGTGACTGGTGGCGCAACGGGAATTATTTTAGGTGTCGTCGCTTCTTTGTTGACCGGTGCCTTTGTTTATTTCGGTTATAAAGTGATTTTAAAAAGAGGGACGCAATCAGGAATAGGATTTGCTGCCGGAACCACTGCCGGTAACGCGATTATTACACCGGAAATTGTTGCGCAGGCTGATCCGAATATGGCGCAGTACGTTCAAACGGCAACTGCGCAAATAGCCGCAGCAGTGTTGGTGTCTGCGATTTTGGCTCCGTTGGTTGCGGCTTGGGTGTTGAAACGTCAGGGCGGCTTGGAAGATCATTTTAAAGAGGGTAATTGATATGAAAAATAATATTCTTGTGATTGCTGATGATTTAACCGGCGCTAATGATACGGGCGTGATGTTTGCCGAGAATGGATTTTCGACTATCTTACAGGTCAATTCCGATTATTTACATCAAACGGATTTCTCACAAGCTGAAGTATTTACGGTTTCTACTGATGCACGTCCGGTCGGGGAAAAAGCGGTTCAATTGACCAAAAGTGCGGTTGAGGCTGGTTTACAAAACGGTATTGAGCAGATTTATTTAAAAATTGACTCGACGATGCGAGGTTCCGTTGCTTATCAGATAGAAGGTGCGTTACAGGCTTGGCGTTTGCGTTACCCTGAGGCGAAAGCCTTGATTTGTCCTGCCTATCCTGAAATGGGCAGGACAATCGAACAGGGGCACTTATATGTTAATGGCATTCCCGTGCATGAAACGGCATCGGGCAGAGATCCGATTTGTCCCGTGCCGTCTGCTTCAATGGATAAGCTGTTACCTCAAGCTACGATTATCAGCGAATTTACATCTGAGCAAGAATTGCTGCGTATCATTACGACATCAGCGGCAACGCAGTTGGTTGTTGATGCCGAAACTGCACAGGATCTGAGTCTGATTGCCAATGTCATTGCGCAGTTAGGCAGTCAGATTATTCCCGTCGGTTCAGCAGGTCTGGCTCAGGCTCTGAAAAAATCGGCAAACAAGCCTGCTTCCTATCACGATTTTGCGTTGTCGCGCGCCCTTATTTTAGTGACCTCGGTGCATGAAACCAGTCAAACTCAAGTTGATGAATATATCGCGACAACGGGCGGCAAAACGATTGTTTTCAGCCCGCATCCTTCTCAATTAATTAATGCGACCATTTCCGAACCCGCCTTGAAACAGCAATTAAAAGCGCTGATTAACTGTAGCAAGGAGAACGTTATTATCCGTGCTAATCCGGCGAAAATTAATGCCGCAGGAAATATTAATGAAATTGCCCGCGCCATTTCGGGATATTTGGCGGATTTAGGCAAATATTGCCTGGATAATGCAGATTTCGATACTTTAATTTTGTTTGGCGGAGATGGTGCAGCCGCACTTTTAGCGTGTTTACCGGTATATGAAATGGAGATTTTGCATGCGGTTGTCGCAGGCGTTCCGCTGTGTCGTATTGCTGGCGGCACTTATCAAGGATTGAAAGTGATGACCAAATCCGGAGGGTTCGGAGATAAGCAACTTTTAAGCCATATTATGCAGCAACATTCAAATAGATAGGAGCGTAGGATTATGTCATTACCAATATTAGCGGTGACAATGGGGGATATTGCCGGAATCGGTCCTGAAATTACCGTAAAAACGTTATTAGCACACGCCGATTTAAGACGTAAAGCCAAATTATTTGTTATCGGCGATTATACTGCGTTAGCGAACGCTTGCATGCTGTCAGGATTTTCGGCAAGCCAAATTAAATTGGTGACGGATTTAAGCTGCTTAAACAACGATTCCAATGAAATAGAGTTGCTACAGATTGCTGATCCGTTGCCTGCGGTTCAAGCCGGTAAGATTTCCGCCGTAGCGGGTGATTCGGCATATCGTTTTGTTGTCGAAGCCTGTAAATTGGGGCGTGAAGGTAAAATTGACGGGATTGTGACCGCACCGCTCAATAAAGAAGCCATGCATGCCGGCGGTCATCATTGGCCGGGACATACCGAAATCCTTGCGCATGAGTTTGGTGTTAAAGATTATTCCATGATACTCTCTTCCGGTGATTTTTATCTGTTTCATTTGACAACCCACCAATCGTTGCATTCTGCAATTGATGCTTGTACCACAACACGCACTACTACCGTGATTAATTTAGCATTTGCATTGGCAAAATCATTAAATAAACCGAGTGCGAAAATAGGGGTCTGTGGGATTAATCCGCATGCCGGTGAAAACCGATTGTTTGGTGATGAAGATCTGGATCAACTTGCGCCTGCAATTCAACTTGCGCAGCGGCAAGGCATTAATATTCAAGGCCCGCTTCCTGCTGATGCTTTAATTCCGCAGGCGGTTCGAGGGAAATGGGATATAGTAATTGCCTGTTATCACGATCAGGGGCACGCACCTTTTAAAGCGGTATATGGTGATGACGGTGTTAATATTACCGCAGGATTACCGATCGTTAGGGTGTCGGTTGATCATGGAACCGCCTTTGATATCGCTGGAAAAGGGATTGCTAGAGAAAACTCATTAGTCTTGGCTTGTGAACGAGCGGCAGAGTTGGCGCCCGGTTGGCATTTGGTGTGGAATTCGCTTTCATCTTAGTCCGATTTACTATTGTATTAAACTAAAACGAATACCTATCAGTATCAGTCTAGGGCGGATATATAATCCGCCCCTGCAATTATCTATCAAATTCCTCGATAATATAAAGAGTACTGAAACAGGATTTATGATAGAAATTAGTACAATACGCCTTTGGCTTCGTCGGAATCAATGTTGTCTTTGGTGACGAAAACTACACCGGTGTCGATGAATTTTTCAATAGTCTTGCCGTCGATGACGTCTTTAATGGCGGTTACGCCTTTGTAACCCATTTGATAGGAGGATTGCACCACGATGCCTTCTAAGGTACCGTCACGCACAAAGTTTTGCAGATCTTGGTTGCCGTCAAAGCCGACTGCTACTAATTTTCCGGCGTAGCCGCGCTCTTTAATTGCGCGCGCCATGCCAACAGCGGTTGGTTCATTGGCGCCGAAGATTGCGGTTAAATCTGGGTGAGAAGTTAAAACGTCGATGGTTTGGTTAAGTGCGGTCACCATATCGGATTGGGAGTAGAAGGGACCGACCATGGTGATATCTGCATTTTCTTTAATTCTGTCCACAAAACCTCCGGTACGTTCAATTGCACTGGCTGCGCCTGGTGTGAACGACATCACTGCTACTTTACCTTTAGTACCGTTTTTCTCCAGCAGTTTTTCCGCAGCCAATTTCCCGGCGGCACGATTATCGGTCGCCAAGAAGGATTGGTAATATTTGCCGTCGCTGTTGATGCCAGAATCGATCATCACCACCGGAATGCCTCTTTCAAAAGCGCCTTTCACCGCCGGAACCAGGGCGTCCGGATCCGATGCCGCCAACACGATGCCTGCAACGCCGCGATTTACCGCATTGTTGACCATATTGACCTGTTCATCGATAGCGGTTTCGGCTTGTGGGCCTTGGAATGAGATGTTGTATTGGCCACCGATGTCTTTGCCGGCTTCGATAGCGCCTTTATTCACATTTTGCCAGAAATTAGCATTGGCGGTTTTCACGATAACCGCGATTTCGTTTGATTTTGCCATCACCGGTGAGCTGATCAAAGCCGAAAAGCCAACGAGTGTTGCGATTGCTGCGAGTGCGTATTTTTTCATAGTTGTGCTCCTTGTTTTAGGATAGGTTTTGAGGGTTAATTGTGTGTTACAACATTAAATCTTAGACCGCTTATTTCTTTTTACTCTGTCTTAACTGATCGATTGATACCGTGACAATGATCACCAGACCGATAATGATCTGTTGGATAAAGGCTGAAACACCGTTCATGTTCAAACCGTTACGCAACACCCCGATAATAAAAGAACCGATTAATGTGCCGGGAATTGTCCCCACTCCGCCCATTAATGAGGTTCCACCGACAACCGCACTGGCGATTGCGTCTAACTCATAAGCCACACCGCCGTTTGGCTGTGCAGTCACCAAGCGAGAGGCCAAAATTACACCCGCTAAACCGGACAGCAGCCCACTGGCGATATAAGCGTAGTTTTTCACTTGATTGGTTTTGATGCCGGAAAGGCGAGCAGCTTCTTCGTTTGAGCCGATCGCATAAATGTAGCGACCAACGCGCAATTTATTTAAGGCAAACGTAAACAGAATCGCAATCGCAACCATGATGATTACCGGATATGGAATACCGGGGAATTTCACTAGTGGCAAGCCGTTTACGCCTTCTTCAACGATGCGGAACAGTGCACCGTTGCCGAGGTAAGAGAATGATTCCGGCATGCCGGACACCGGAGCAGCATTGGTGACATACAGTGCAACGCCACGCGCTACCATCATCATGCCCAAGGTGGCGATAAACGGTGGTAATTTCATTTTGGTGACCATAATCCCATTGGCATAACCACAAATACCGCCAACCAAAATGCCGCCAAGCATACCTAGTGGCACTGGAATGCCAGCGTTGACGAACATCGCCGCCGCCACGCCGGAAAGCGCCACCACCGAGCCGGTGCTTAAATCAATTCCTCCGGTTAGGATCACACAGGTTGCGCCAATTCCGATCAAAGCAATCGTGGAGGTTTGCAAGCCAATGGTCATTATGTTGTTGAGCGTAAAAAAGTAGTCGTTGCTGATGGTAAAGGCGAGGATCAACAACAATAATCCTGCCAAAGACGCTAATTTTCTCAACATATCTTTTTGTTTATCATTCATTACAGCACCTCTTGTTTTAGAAAGCCTAGTTGTAGGCTGCATATTCTCTTGCAAACATATTTTTCACGCCGGTAGCGTATTGCATAATCTCTTCTTGATTGGTCGATTTGGTTTCCAACATACCGGTCATCTGTCCTTCGCGCATGATGATCACTCGGTCTGATACGCCGAGCACCTCCGGCAATTCGGACGAGATCACAATAATACCGACTCCGTTGGCTGCTAACTCATCCAACAGTTGATAAATGGCATATTTGGCGCCAACGTCGATGCCGCGTGTCGGCTCATCAAAAATCATCACGGTGGCATCACGGAACAGCCATTTGCCGATCACTACTTTTTGCTGGTTACCTCCGCTCAGATTGTTGACCAACTGCTCGACCGTTGGGGTTTTGATCTCCATTTTATCGACGAAGGTTTTTGAGGCTTTGACTTCGGCATCGGTGGAGATAATCCCCAAGTTGCTGCTGACTTTATCCATTGATGCCATCGTGATGTTTTCACGAATGCACATTCGTACCGCAATGCCGTTCAGCTTGCGGTCTTCCGACAGATAGGCGATACCGGCTTTAATTGAATCCGATGGATTTTTGATCGAGACTTTTTTGTGATGCACATAGATTTCGCCTTTATCCAGCGGATCAGCACCGAAAATCGAACGTGCCAGTTCGGTGCGTTTGGCGCCGACTAAGCCGGTGATCCCTAAAATCTCGCCGCGGCGTAAATCGAAATTTAGCGGTTTGAACACGCCTACACGTTCAGCATTCATCACCGACAGAATGATGTCGTCTTCAATAATCGCAGTTTTCGGCGGAAAGTGGTTATCCAGCGAGCGTCCGACCATCTTGGTGATGATCTGATCCATGCTGATATCGCTGAAGTGATGATTTGACACATAAGTACCGTCACGAAAAATAGTAATATGGTCGCAAATCCGTTTCAGTTCCTCCATGCGATGCGAAATATAGACAATGCAAACCCCTTTGGCTTTCAAGCGGTGCACTAGCTCAAACAGTTTGTCGATCTCTTTTTCAGTCAGGGCGGAGGTTGGCTCGTCCATGATCAACACTTCCACATCAAAGGAGAGTGCTTTGGCAATTTCCACCATTTGCTGCTTAGCAACTGACAGCGTGTGGACGATATCGGTCGGTGCGACATCAATGTCAAACATCGACAGCAGCTGCGTTGCATCCACATTCATTTTGCGCTGATCAATTAAGCCGTGTTTCAGCGGTTCTCGCGCAAAGAAGATATTTTCGGCAACGGTCAAGTGCGGTATCAGATTCAGTTCTTGAAAGATCATGCTGATACCGTTTTTTTGCGCTTCTAACACTGAGGAATACCGCACTTTTTCGCCTTTATATACAATATCGCCGACTTCGGGGTGATACACCCCGATCAGGCATTTCATCAAGGTCGATTTACCGGCACCATTTTCACCCATCAAGGCGTGCACTTCGCCTTTGCGCAGCTCTAAATGTACGTCTTTTAAGGCGTGCACAGTGCCAAATGATTTACTGATGTTGCTCATGGAAAGCAGCGGCGCCGCTTGAGATTGAGTCGCCATGTCACACTCCTGCTAACAAGTTGTTATTCCTCGATT
This sequence comes from Testudinibacter crocodili, assembly GCA_006228005.1. GTDB lineage: Bacteria > Pseudomonadota > Gammaproteobacteria > Enterobacterales > Pasteurellaceae > Chelonobacter. The sequence continues at coordinate 23,831 of VDHG01000025.1, read as the reverse complement.
CTTAAACCATAGGTGCTGAATTTGCCGAGAACCACTTGGATCTCTTGCGGCGATAGCACCGGCACATCGTCGGTGATTGCCAATAGCTGAATGTACCAGGTTGCTAACACTTCCACTTCATGCGCCAGCCATAGTGCTTTTCGCAGATTTTTTTCAGCAGCGATCAAGCCGTGATGCTGCAATAAAATCGCTTTGCTCTGCTGAATACCTTGCTGTACATATTCCGCCAGTTTCGGGGTGCCGAAAGTGGCATAGGGGACACACGGAATATGGTCGGTGCCGCCGACGGCGACCATGTAGTGAATCGCCGGAATCGCTTTGCCCAAAATGGAGACCGCTGAGCAGTGGATCGCATGGTTATGTACTACAGCATCTAAATCTGGGCGGGCTTGATACACCGCATGGTGAAAACGCCATTCGCTGGACGGCAATTTGCCAGCTTCATAGTGACCGTCACCATCAACAAACACGATGCAGTCTTCATTCATCTGCTCATAAGGCATGCCGCTGGGTGTGATCAGCATGCCGCCGTTATAACGCGCGCTGACATTGCCGGCAGTGCCTTGGTTCAACCCCAAATGGGTCATTTCCAGGCAGGTATCAATAATTTCTCGGGAAAGTGCTTGTCTGTTCATGTTGCTGTCCTTTAAATAATGTTCAGGCTACGACTGGCGTAACCCCTTTTTTCAAAATAATATTGCCGTATTTTGCCAATTCACCGCTGACGACAACGGCATAGGCTTGTTGTGCACGTTGGTAAAAGGCAAAACGATCAATCTGTTCAATGCTGGGCAATGGTGTGATATTGGGTTGAATTGCAGCTAAATAGCGAGCGGCAACCGTGGGGTCGAGGCTGTCGCCTTCGACGGCAGCCATCATAATCAGTGGGCTGTCAACGTATTGATCTAATTCGAATAGTGGTGTAATTGCACTCAGCAGCACATCAATCTTGATACCGTCGGCGCGTACCACTTGTGAGTGCAGTTGGTGCGCCGGAAAATGGGCATCGGCAAACACGATCTCATCGCCGTGTCCCATTTCAGCCAAAATTTTTAACAGTGTTGGCGAAATTGCCGGATGAATTCCTTTTAACATGGGTTTGCTCCGTGTTGAATATAGTTTGCCAGCCATTGTTGATAAGCTGGGCTGTTGGCAGAGGGCTGAATTGCCTTGCGCTGCGGTTGCATTTGTTGTTGGGCAACCTCGACGTTTTGGTAATATTGTGCGCCGGCAAAGGTGAACATCGCTGCGCCTAAGACCGTGGCTTCAGCCACATCTACAATTTCGATCGGTATGCCCAATACGTCGGCACGGATCTGGTTCCACAAACGGTTTTTCGAGCCGCCGCCAACGCAAATCAGACGTTCGGCCTGAAAGTGGCTGACTTGTTCTAATGTGGCTAAGCCGTGTTTTAATTGATACGCCATATATTCCAAGGCGGCACGATAAATTTCGGCTCGTTGTGAATGCAATGAAAGCCCTGCGATTTTGCCGTGTTGAGCAAATGTTTCGGCATTGTTGAAATTGCCGTGCCATTCTACGCCGTTTGCGCCTAACGGTACGGCTTCGGCGTCGCTGATCATGGTTGGGTAGTAATGTGGCGTCTCATACACATCGCGGTAGAACACTTTGCCGACCCATTCCAATACGCCAGAACCCAGCCATTGCACACCGGGAGTGTAGTAACCGGTTTTGGCATCAAATTCGGTGGTTAAACCGTGATGAATTAAGTCAAAGTGCGGTTCGACTTTAGCGGTGCGTGCCATCAAAATTTCCCAAGTACCGGAACTCAATACCGGCTGATTTGGCTTGGCGCCAGAACCGAAAATCGCAAATTGGGTATCATGGCCGCAGGAGATCACCGGAATGCCGGCAGGCAAGCCCATTTGATGAGCGACATCGGCTTGCAATTCACCGATTGGTGTACCGGCTTCGACAATGGGCGGAAAATGGTGCTCGGTTAAATCCAACACCGACAAAATGCTGGGATCCCAAGTGCCACTTTGTAAATTGGTTAACATAGAGGTGCCGGCCATGGTTTTGTCGGTGCTGAAAACGCCGGTTACCCAGTGAGTCAACATCGAGGAGATAAACACAAATTTATCCATTTGTTGATAAATTTCAGCTTGGTTCTCTTTCAGCCAGAGCAGTTTGAACAGGGTGTTGAAGCTGTATAAACCGATGCCGTTGCGGGTATAAAGTTTTTCAATCTCAAAATAGTTGCCGATATTTTGCATAATTGGCAGGGTGCGTGGGCATTTCCACGAAATGATCGGATAAATCTGCTTGCCGTCACGGTCAAACGGCGCCCCGTCCACGCCAAAAGTGGTGACGGAAATGCCGATAATCTCTTGAATATCATGATGTTTATGGGTTAATTGTACCACCACATGGCGGGCACACTCGGATAACTTATCGCAAATTTCAGCAAAATCCCAAATATGGTAATCGGCCGACTCGGCGCCGACTTTGGTATTGCTGGCGATGTGGTGTGCCGCTAAAATTTGCCCTTTTTCATTTAGTGCAATCGTGCGGGTATTGGTCGCACCACAGTCAAGAATCAGTACAATAGGCATAAAGTTTCCCCAAGTGCGGTCAGGCCAGAATAGGTTTTTCCTGTAACCGCACTTTGTGTTATGGCATAGTGTTATTGCGTGCTATTTGGTGAATCTTTTAACGATAGAGCGGTCCGAAATTCTCGCAAGCTCGGTAATCTTGACCTTCTTTATCCATACCAAAGGCATTCCAAGTGCTTGGGCGGAAAATATGTTTCTCTTCCACATTGTGCATACACACAGGAATCCGTAACATGGAAGCCAAGGTGATAAAGTCGGCGCCGACATGACCAAAGGTGGCAACGCAGTGGTTGGCGCCCCAATTTGCCATCACTGAATAGACATCGCTAAATGCGCCTTTACCGGTCAGACGCGGTACAAACCAGGTGGTCGGCCAGGTTTCGTTGGTGCGTTTGTTCAGAATATCGTGCACTTCCGGTGGCAGATCAATCGACCAGCCTTCAGCGATTTGCAATACCGGTCCGATGCCTTTGATAATATTGATACGGGTCATGGTGAACGGCATGCCGCCACGAGTTAAATATTGTGAAGAGTAACCGCCGCCACGGAAATATTCATGTACCGCCGGACACCAACGGGTGTTTTCCAGACAACGTCTGCCGTCAGCTTCGGTGACTTGCCACACCGGTTTAATCACCGGCTTACCGTCTTGATCTTGATGCTGTCCGGTGCCGTCCAACGCCGCGGAACCGGAATTGATCAAGTGAATAAAACCACTCTCCGGACGGAAACCGGTGACACGTTCTACCGCATCTTCGCTCCAATACGTTCTCACATCGGCAAATACCTGCGCCTGCCCGGTCAATTGATTGCCAAACAACATACAAACGGCATTGAGTGAGTCATTTTCCGTTGCCAAAATATAGGGTGAGCGCACACCGCTCCAATCGTAGGTAGAATTAAGAATGGCTTCCATAAAATCACCGTTCGGCAAGTGATCGGTCCATTGGCGTTGCCCTTGGAAACCGGCCGCGATCGCATTGCGCCCTAGCGCTTCTTCCCCATAATTCAGCTCAGCCAATTTTGGATTACCCACCATCAGATCACGGGTGATAATCGCCATTTTCACTACATTTTCCCAAAGCTCAGCATGTTGCTTCGCTGTTTTTTGGTTTTCCGGCGCATTCACATCGATGCCTTCCTTGCAATATTCTTTCACCCAAGTCAGCGCCAGATCGACTTCCTCTTGATCATAAATATGGCGATCTAAACGGCGTTTAATCTCGGTCATATCGACATATTCGTTACGCATACCTAAATATTCTTGGAAGAAGGTTTGATTGACGATTGAGCCAGCGATGCCCATTGAAACTGAGCCGATTGAAAGATAAGATTTGCCACGAATATTGGCAACGGTCAATCCTGCGCGGGCAAAGCGCAGCAGCTTTTCTTGTACGTCCGCAGGAATAGAAGTGTCGCTAGACTCTTGCACTTCGGTGCCATAGATTGAAAATGCTGGCAATCCCAATTGCGAATGGCCAGCCAATGCGGCAGCCAGATAGACTGCGCCCGGACGTTCGGTGCCGTTAAAGCCCCAAATCGCTTTTGGCATATGTGGATCCATATCAATGGTTTCTGAACCGTAGCACCAACAAGGCGTCACCGTGAGCACCACGCCGACATTATTCAGCTTGAATTTTTCCGCACAGGCAGCTGCTTCAGCAACGCCACCAATGCAACTGTCGGCAATCACACATTCGACAAAATCGCCATTCGGATGGCGAATTTCAGCCGTTAATAATTTGGCAACGGATTGTGCCATTGCCATGGTTTGATCTTCCAGTGACTCACGCACGCCTAAACGACGTCCGTCAATTGTCGGGCGAATACCAATTCTGATCGGTTGGGATTTTGCTATGCTCATTGTATTGTTCCTCTTTTAATCCATCACTAATGAAGTAAATTTCAGTTTGAAAATGGTTTTCTGAAAACTATCTTCGAGCTAGCGATTGATCGAGAAAAGGATTTTGTTTAAACAAGGTGCATTGTTGTGAGCTTAATCACGAAAACAGCATAAAAAAGAGAGAAAAGTGCGGTTGTGATTGCCCGAACAATTTTAATTAAAATAAATTCGGGCAAATCGGGCATTTTTAAGTGGTGATGACTAATAAATTTTGCTGATCGCAATAACGTTTCAATTCACCATTCGGCAGTTGATCGCAAAACAAAATATCGATTTGCGATAGATCGCAGATCTTCATCAGACTCTTACGCCCCAGTTTACTGTTGTCAATCAGCAAAAATTTTTGTTCGGATGCTGCCATAATTTTACGTTTGATCGAGGCATTTAACTCGTTAGATTCCCACACTGAGCCATTGGCATCGACGCCGATACAAGAAAAAATCCCGATGTCGATGTGCAAACGCTGCAGTAATTGTTCCGATAATGGCCCGTAAAACGCATCATATTTCGCCGAATAAACGCCGCCGGTGGCAATGGTTTTGATATTTGATTTAGCGGATAACGCATTGATATTGTGCATGGCGTTAGTCACCACGGTGCAAGGTATATCGGGCATTGCCTGTGCGAAAAACCAACTGGTGGTGCTGGCGTCCAAGCCAATCACCGCTCCCTCGAACACATACTCGACCGCACTTTCGGCAATCAAACGTTTGGCATCTGAATTGTTTTTTTGCCGAGCTTGAAACGAATGCCCCACATCTTTGGCTTTTAATCCGACCGCACCGCCATGAGTGCGGTGTAGCAATCCTTTGCGATCTAACTTGGTCAAATCGCGCCGAATGGTTTCCAACGACACCGCCAAATCCAGTGCCAAGATATTCACATCGACTTTCCCCAGCTTGTTAATCTGTTCCAGAATAAAGCGTTCTCTCTCTTTCATGATGAATTTCTCATTGTCAAAATGGTCAAATCGGGCATATTTGATTATAGGGGGAATTGAGGGGGATTGGTATGTTTTTGTCTAAATGAAAGAAAAGGATATGTCATTTAGACTATCCTTTTCTAAGCTTAGGGTCTGTTGAATTAGTGGAGCACAACACTATCAATTAGTACGACTTGAACTCTGGCTTTTAAAAATTCGTTCACACAAGTCAAATCAATACCTGAGGCTGCTCTTGTCACTGCAGCGGCTTTACCTTTTAATACAGTATTCATCATGATATTCCTATTTGTGATTAAGCTATTCTATAGCGGCACGCTCTACTGCCAATCCGCATTGATAATTAGCAATAAACATTTTATAACCTTGACTAATTTAGGAGCTGGCTCGATCACATTGATCGAATAATGTTTGAAAATATATTCATCCCAAAATTCAGCCAATGAATGACCCATTGATAATGGGATAAATAAGTTACTAATAAAGCCCTCACTACAGTTTTAAATTTTTCTGATTAATTTAGCAATTTCATCGGCACTTTTTCCTAATATAATATGCAGTTGATTCTCACCTGCATGAATATTGCCTTTTGAACCTAGATTGTTTAATCGTTCCTCATTGACTTTTGATAAATAAACTAGCTCTAATCTTAATCGGGTAATACATGCACTAATGTCTGTTAGATTATCTTTACCTCCAAGAGCTAGTAAGATTTCTTTCGCTTGCTCCTGTAAATAAGGGGATATCATTGGCGATTCTTTTTTAGAAAAAATCATCATTAACTTCTTTTTCGAATAAATTTATTATTGCTTATTTGTCTTCAATACTTTATCTTCAAACTGTTGGTTTTCTAGTTGGGAACCAACTGTGTGATATACTATATCTCAATATTTTGTAAGTATATTCTGAAGTAATATTGAATTAATCTAATCTCTGTCTATTTTTTAAGCTTTCTAATAAAACTGCAAGAATAATAATACCACCTTTTACTACTTGTTGATGGTAACCAGGAATATTGAGCAAGTTCATTAAGTTAGATATAATGCTTAAAATCAATACGCCGATTAATGTATTGGTTACAGTACCTTTACCGCCAGATAAACTTGCTCCACCCACGACTACAGCAGCGATAGCATCTAACTCAAAACCGATGCCAAAAACCGGAGAACCTACACCTGTACGGGTTGTAGCTAAGATACCCGCTAATGCACATGCTAAACCACAAATTACGTATACCCAAAATTTATATCGTTCTACTTGGATACCAGAAAATTGAGTTGCAACTTCATTACTACCAATGGAAATAACTAAGCGTCCGAACACGGTTTTTTTGAAAACAAAAAATACACCAAAGAAACATATTAATAAAACATAAAATGGTAGAGGTAAAGCAAGTAAATAGCCAGTGCCAAAATCAGTGAAAGCATCATTATCAATAAACACAGGTTGGCCTTTAGAAACAATTAATGCTAAGCCCCGTGCAATCGTCATCATAGCAAGCGTTGCGACAAAAGGAGCAACTTTAAAGTAGGATACTAATCCTCCTGCGGCAGCTCCAATTATTGTGCCAACAAATAATGCTATAAGCATACTGCCTAAAATACCGTAATCAGGAATAACTAATGCAATGACTACAGAAACTAAAGCCATTATTGATCCAACGGATAAATCAATACCACCAGTTAGAATTACGAATAATAGACCAAGTGAAACGATTCCTAAAGGTACACTTTGACGTAATACATTGGTAATATTTTCCAGTGAATAAAAGCGATCCGTTAATAATCCGGATATAATTAGCATCAAAATAAAAAACATTAATGTTGAATGTTTTAGGCAAAATAAATAAAAGTTCTTCATTAATTACTCCTTATATTAAACTGCTTCACGTTTAGGTATGGCTAATTTCATTATATTTTCCTCAGTCATTTCTTGCGCTGATAATTCACCAGTGATAGTTCCTTCACTCATGACATATAATCTATTGCATAGACCTATAAGTTCTACTAGTTCTGAAGAAATAACTAATAAACCATAGCCTAGTTTGGCAAGATCGGAAATAATACGATAAATTTCTGCTTTCGCTCCTACATCAACACCTCTAGTTGGTTCGTCAAGAATAATGAAATCGCAATCAGTACTTAACCATTTTGCTAATACGACTTTTTGTTGATTACCACCACTTAAACTGGAAAGAGAGTCTTTTAATTTACCTAATTTAATTTGTAAGAGTTGTTGCATTTTTTCACCAGCCTCTTTTTCAGCCTGGTAATTAATCACACCAAATTTAGAATATTTTTTTAAGGTTGCCATTGTTATATTCTCCATAATAGAAAGATTTAACACCGCACCTTGTTCTTTACGGCTTTCTGGTACTAACCCTATACCAGCATTAATTGCTGAAAGAACACTTGTCACTTTTATTAATTGCTCATTTTTATAAATTTCTCCTTCAGAAAACTTATCAATACCAAATATACAACGTGCTACTTCTGTTCTACCAGCACCAACTAACCCGGCAAGACCAACAATTTCTCCTTGTCTTACATTAAAATTAATGTTGCGTACCATCTTACCTCTATTTAAATTTACTATGCGTAACATATCTTTATTTTGAGGTTCATTTTTTGGAGGGTAAAGAGATTCTAATTCCCTTCCAACCATATGACGAATAATATTATCTTCTGTAGAGTTGTTAGGATCTAATTCGGTCACAGTTTTTCCATCTTTAATGACGGTAATTGCATTAGAAATACGGAATAATTCTTCTAAACGATGTGAAATATAAATAATAGTGACGCCTTTAGATTGTAATTTTTTTAAATTTTCAAATAATATGTCAATCTCTGGGGCTGCTAATACCGCAGTTGGTTCATCAAGAATTAAGATATTGACATTTTTTGTTAATGCTTTAGCAATTTCAACCATTTGTTGATAAGCCACACTTAAATTACCTAAACGAGTTTTAGGTGAAATATCAAACCCTAAAGATTGTAATGCTGCCGCCGCTCGTTCATTGATGGATTTCCAATTGATGGTTTGTTTTCCATCGCCTAAATCATCTAAGAAAATATTTTCAGCAACTGAAAGATCGGGTGATAGAGCTAATTCTTGGTGAATAATACCAATTCCTTTATTTTGGCTACTTTTCGGTGTGGTGAAATGTACTTCTTCACCATTAACTTTGATAATTCCACTATCTTTTATATAAATGCCTGATAAAATTTTCATTAGTGTTGATTTGCCTGCGCCATTTTCACCAATTAATGCATGAATAGAGGCTTTCTTTACATTTAAACTTATATCAGTTAATGCCTTTATACCACCAAAATGTTTACTAACATTGCTGATTTCTATTGCAAACTCGGACATAATTGTTCTCCAGAAAATTGATTGTGGGAGTCGCCCACAATCATTGGATAAATAAAACAATAAATTAGTATAAAGATTCTGGATCGTATACTGACTCTACATTATCTTTGGTGATTAATAATGGTTTAATATAAATATAATCAGGAAAATCACGTTTACCGGCTTTATGCTCTTTAATCGTATCAATAGTTAGTTTTGTTAAAGAATTTGGATTATTTGATGCCGTTGCTTGTAATTCGCCTTTCTTGATAGAATCTAAGCCAAATTTATAACCATCATGAGCATATACTTTTATGTTTTGTAATTTCCCAGTTGCTTTCAAGGCACGGATTGCACCTAACGCCATATCGTCCATTTCGGAATAAACAGCGTTAATTTTATCTCCGTGTGCAACAAGTGCATCTTCCATTGCTTTCAACCCACCTTGTTGATCCCAGTTACCCCAAACTTGAGTTATAACATTTAGATTACTTTGATTATATTGACGAATTTGCGTATTTAGCACCCCAACCATAAAATTATTGCGGCGAGCCTCACCAACAAGATTACCTTGGTTACCGCTAATAAGTACTAGATTAATTGGTTCTTTCCCAAATTGCTCAACTGCATATTCCCCTACCATTAAGTTATTTGCAGCATTATTAGCTTGGATCCGAGTGATGACAGGCGCAGTTAGTGCGATATCACTATCTAGAGCGATTGAAGGAACATTTGCACGTGCAGCCATTTCAGCAATTTTGATTCCAGCAATCGGATCTTGAGGATTAAATACAAGATAATCAATACCTTGAGATAACATGTCCTCGACATCAGCAAGCTGTTTGTTTAAATCGGCTCGAGCATCAGTGGTGATTAATTTATAACCTGCATCTTTAGAATGAATTTTCATATATTCAGTTAATCCATTAAAAAATGCACCGTTTAGTGTACGGTTAGAAAAACCGATTTTAACTTTGTCGTCCGCTGTAGCAGTACCCACGATGGATAGTGATAGAGCCAGAGCAGTAAGTAATTTTTTCATGTAAATCACCTTAATAAAGTAAGTAGAATATTATGAAATTCTTGTTATAAAGCGTTATAAGAATTTCGGTTAGAATAGGATAGATATCCTATTAATTTAATTATTTATTGCAAAATCTGCAGCCATTTGCTCGATAGGTAGAGCATCTTTATAACGCTGAATAAAGTTTTCATAGCCTCTTACCCATTCGGCATCTGGATTTGCTACGTTATCTTCAGTATTAGAGAAGATAATTTGATCCAAGTACCCTGTTAAAGAAAGTTGTGTTTGTTGAGTATAAGCTGCCAATAATGCAATTCCCCAAGCACCTCCTTCACTTGCAGTTTCCAATAAAGCAACCGGGACATTGAGTGCTGCGGCTAAAATACGTTGTGCAATATCTTTGCTCTTGAACAAACCTCCATGAGCAAAGATTTTTTCAATTTCTACATTTTCTTTTTTAGTTAATGTATCCATTCCTAACTTCATTGCACCAAATGAAGTGTATAGTTGTACAAGGACGAAGTTTGCTAAAGAAAACTTTGCGTTGGCTGGATGTAAGAACAATGGACAACCAGTTGTTAGATCTACTCCATGCTCTCCTGAATAAAAGCAGTAAGACAGTAATCCACCACCGTCAGGATTTGCCTCCAAAGCTTTATCAAATAACTTTCCGTATAGCTGTTCCATACTGAAGTCAACATTAAATGTATGTAGTATTTCACCAAAAAGTTGGAACCACGCATTAAGATCAGAACTGCAATTTTGGGAATGAGCCATTGCAACAAGTTCTCCTGCCGGAGTTGTAACCATGTCAAGGTCTCTATAAACTTTAGATAGTGGCTTTTCGAGTACCACCATAGCAAAAGCAGAAGTACCAGCCGAGACATTACCGGTTTTTACTTTAATGCTATTGGTTGCCATCATGCCTGTTCCTGCGTCACCTTCAGGAGGGCAGAGTATACAACCAGCTTGTAAATTACCGCTAGGATCAATGAGCTTTGCTCCTCTTTCAGTTAAGATTCCGGCATTATCACCAGCTAGTAATACATTAGGTAAAATGTCTTCAAGTTGCCATGTGAAGCCTTTATCACTAATTAATTGATTGAAAATATTGGTCATGGCAATATCGTAATCTTTGATTCCTGAATCAATGGGGAACATTCCCGAAGCATCACCGATGCCCAATACTTTTTTTCCAGTCAATTGCCAATGTACATAACCAGCTAATGTTGTGATGTAGGCTATATTTTGGGTATGAGATTCCTGATCTAATATGGCTTGATATAGATGCGCGACACTCCAGCGTTGTGGAATATTGTAATGTAACAACTCGGTTAATTGATCCGCAGCAATAGCTGTGGTGTTATTCCGCCAAGTTCGGAATTCACACAACTGGCGCTCTTGGCTATCAAAAGGTAAATAACCATGCATCATTGCACTAATGCCTATGGCAGAAAGGCGCTTTATTACCACTGCGTATTTTACTTGAACGTCCTTACATAGATCCTGATAGCTTTTGGCTATACCCGCCCAGACCTCATCTAGTGGATATGTCCAGATACCATTGACAAAGTGGTTTTCCCACTCAAAACTACCTTTTGCTAGAATATTCCCATTTGTATCAATTAATACGGATTTAATTCGTGTGGAACCTAATTCGATACCTAAATAGGTTTGACCATCTTCAATCAATGACTTTACATTGGTATGCATATTCCCCCCTCAAAAATTTATTCTCAAGAATTATAGAGTGCTCTATCATTCTTTATGTTCATTTGTCGAGATTCCTTAGAAGCATGTAAATGCACCATCAATGATAAAATCAGAACCGGTAGTGAAAGTACTCGTATCACCAGCAAGATATACGCAAATAGCTTGTAATTCTTCAGGTGTTCCCATACGGTGTAATGGAGCAATTGCATTCCATTCTTTGATTAATGGTTGGAGATCTTTTGAATTCAAAGTGAGTTCAGTACCGATATAACCAGGACTCAAACTGTTTACACGAACATTATGTTTTGCCCACTCAATAGCTAGTGATTTGGTTAGTTGGATGACGCCGGCTTTTGATGCATTGTAGGCACATTGCGGTTGTGGCACATTAACAATATGGGCGGACATTGATGCTGTATTAATTATGGAGCCGCCTGTACCTTGTTCTATCATCAGTTTTCCCGCTGCTTGCGCAGTTAAAAATACGCCAGTTAGGTTCACATTGATTACCTTAGACCATTGTTCTAGCGTCATATCTTCCGCAGGGATATTCAAACAGATACCAGCATTACAGAAAGCAATATCTAATTTGCCAAACTCTTGCTTAATTACGTCGATCAAATTATTAATGCTAGCTTGGTCTGTTACATCGGTTTTTACTGCCAGCGTACGAACACCTTCGCGATCTGCAATTTCAATAGCTGTTTTTTCTGCCTCGATAAGATCAAAATCAGCAATTACTATATTGGCACCAGCTTGTGCAAACGCAATTGCAACACTTTTCCCAATGCCACGCGCACCACCTGTGATAAATGCAGTTTTCCCGGTTAATTTCATTTTTTCTAAAATACTCATAAGTGCTCCTTTGTGTAAATTATCATGATAGGTAAATATACTTTATTAAAGCTATTTTTGTTAAGTGGATTTAACTTAATCCTTCCTAAATGTTTTTGCAATAGACTTTTATAAAATAACCTTGCAAAAGGATGGTTTTGCATTCGTTCTGTGATATAGTTCACGAAATTGTTAGTATGTTTACAAGAAGAGACTAATATGAACGCCGTTTTGGATGTAAAGTTAAATAATTATCAAAATATTTATAAATTATTTTTTTTGCATCACCAGTTGTCTAAGCCCCAGATTGTTCGCTTACTTAATTTGAGCCTACCTACAGTAACAAATAATATTACTAGATTGGAATCTGAGGGAAAAATAATCGCACAAGGTTTTTTACAATCTGAAGGGGGTAGACCGGCGATAGCATATAAATTAGTTGAAGATGCATTTATTTCTATTGGTGTTGAAATTCAAGAAAAAATAGTTAAATGTATCGCCATTAATTTAAAAGGTGATATTTTACAACAAAACAAAACAGACCTTATTTTTAAAAATAATAATAAATATGTTGAAAAATTAACTCATCATGTTTCTAGCTTCATAGAAAATATTGGATATAATATTGAGCGGATTTTAGGCGTCGGAATTTCAATTCAAGGAATCGCAGATAAAAATCGGAAATCTGTGCTTTATGGAAAAATCCTTCCTGGAACGTATTCATGTTTTGAGTCTTTACAATCATATTTTACTATCCCAATCATGTTGTTTCATGACGTTAGGTGTGCGGCGGCAGCCGAATTATGGCAAGTTAAACTTATCGATAATGCAATTTATGTTTCTATTAGTGAGCATCTAGGGGGCGCCTTAATTATTAATAATCAAATTGATTTTGGTAAAAAAGGCTACTCTGGGGCCTTGGAGCATTTGCAAATTCATCATCAGGGAAGAAATTGTTACTGCGGGCAAAAAGGATGCCTAGAAACTTATTGTTCTTTATCTGCATTATTAGATGAAAATGAAACAATTGAGCAGTTTTTTAAACTATTGAGATGTAACAATCAAGAGATCAAGCTACGTTGGGATTGCTTTTTAGATAATTTAGCATTGGGACTAAATGCAACTTATCTTTTGTTAGAACGGGATATTATTTTGGGAGGAGATATTGCATCTTATTTAATTGATGATGATATTATGACGTTACAGCATAAAATTAAAAAAATTGCTACCTTTCCAATAGATGACAAATTTATTCGAATAGCCCAACAACAGAATAATGCATCTGTAATAGGAGCTGGGCTACCATTAATTATTGAATATTTAGAATGTCAAGGGGTGCTAGTATTCTGATTTTTATGACTAATTTATAATTCTATCACCAACTTCCCATATGACGACCTCGCTTTCTCAAGTGTGGTCTCCGCACTTTCATCACGCGCTAAAATCATGCTTAAGCGGCGGTGCCCGTTGACTACTACAACCGCTCTATTTCACTATCCTCCATTAAGTAGTAAACTACTCCCTCTTACCGCTCTTTTATGGCTTTTAAACGACAAAAGGTGATTTATGCAACCCTATTTAATTGCTCCTTCGATTCTCTCTGCAGATTTGGCACGCTTGGGTGATGATGTGAAAACAGTGTTGGCAAGTGGCGCCGATGTGATTCATTTTGATGTGATGGACAACCATTATGTGCCGAATTTGACCTTTGGGCCGGCGGTGTGCAAGGCGTTGCGCGATTACGGCATTACCGCACCGATTGATGTGCATTTGATGGTGAAACCGGTCGATCGGATTATTCCGGATTTCGCCAAAGCCGGCGCGGATTATATTACTTTCCACCCCGAAGCTAGCGAGCATATTGACCGCACTTTGCAGTTGATTCGCAGTTGCGGCTGTAAAGCGGGCTTGGTGTTTAATCCGGCGACACCATTATCTTATCTGGATTATGTGATGGACAAAATCGATGTGATTCTGCTGATGTCGGTCAATCCGGGGTTTGGTGGGCAGTCATTTATTCCGGCGACGTTGGACAAACTACGCCAAGTGCGGTCACGGATTGATACCAGCGGTTTTGATATTCGTTTAGAAGTGGATGGTGGCGTAAAAGTGAATAATATTGCGGAAATTGCCGCCGCAGGGGCAGATATGTTTGTGGCGGGTTCGGCCATTTTTGATCAACCGGATTATGCCGAAGTGATCAACGCTATGCGGCAACAATTGGCGAGCCTCACTTCAACTATCGTATAAGGAAAGCAGCATGAGTCAGTTTAAAGTGATCGGTTTCGATCTGGACGGTACTTTGGTCGACAGCTTGCCGGATTTAGCGTTGTCGATTAACCAAGCTTTTGCCGAAGTTGGCTTGCCGCAGGCACCAGAAGCGCTGGTGTTGACGTGGATCGGCAATGGGGCTGATGTGTTGCTTGCTCGAGCGCTTGAGTGGAGCGGGGCAACGCTGGATCCTGAAGCGATTAAGCAGTTGAAAAGACGTTTTGGCTTTTATTACGGCGAAAATATTTGCAATAAAAGCCGTCTGTTCCCGAATGTGAAAGCGACGCTGGAAACCTTGAAAGCACAGGGTTATACGCTGGCGGTGGTCACCAATAAACCGACCAAGCATGTGCAGCCCGTGCTGGCGGCATTCGGTATCGATCATCTCTTTTCCGAATTACTCGGCGGTCAATCGTTGCCTGCGATTAAACCGCACCCTGCGCCGTTGTACTATTTGTGTGGTAAATTCGGGATTTATCCGAAACAGTTGTTGTTTGTCGGCGATTCAAAAAATGATATTTTGGCAGCACATAAGGCCGGTTGCCCAGTCGTCGGGCTGACTTACGGTTATAATTACAACATCCCGATCAGTGAGGCAAATCCGGATTGGGTGTTTGATGATTTTGCCGATATTTTAACGGTGATTAACTAATTTTAGCGACAAATTAGTGATAGAAACAGAAATAAATAAGGGAAAAAAATGAGTAAAAAACCTGTGGTATTCAGCGGTGTGCAGCCGTCGGGTGAATTGACAATTGGTAATTATTTGGGGGCGCTGCGCCAATGGGCGAAAATGCAGGACGAATTTGATTGCCTGTTTTGTATCGTCGATTTGCACGCCATCACCGTGCGCCAAGATCCACAAGCTTTGCGTAATGCCACCTTGGATACGTTGGCGATTTATCTGGCGGCGGGAATCGACCCAGAAAAAAGTACTATTTTTGTGCAATCGCACGTGCCGCAGCACACCCAGTTGGCGTGGGTGTTGAATTGCTACTCCTATTTTGGCGAAATGAGTCGCATGACCCAGTTTAAAGACAAATCCGCCCGTTACGAAGAAAACGTCAATGTCGGTTTGTTCACCTATCCGGTATTAATGGCAGCGGACATTTTGTTGTACCAAGCTAATCAAGTGCCGGTGGGCGATGATCAACGTCAACATTTGGAAATCACGCGCGATATTGCACAGCGTTTTAATGCGTTGTACGACAATCCGTTTACCGTGCCGGAAGTTTTTATTCCTAAAGCTGGGGCGCGGGTGATGTCATTGTTGGAACCGACTAAGAAAATGTCGAAATCTGATGATAACCGCAATAATGTGATCGGGTTGTTGGAAGATCCGAAAGCGGTAGCCAAAAAAATCAAAAGAGCGGTCACCGATTCTGACGAGCCACCAGTGGTACGCTACGATCTGCAAAATAAAGCCGGTGTCTCGAATTTATTGGATATTTTATCCGGTGTCAGTGGCAAAAGTATTGCTGAGTTGGAAGCGGAATTTGCCGGCAAAATGTACGGACACCTGAAAAGTGCGGTTGCCGATGAAGTGTCGGCAATGCTGACTGAGTTACAACAACGGTTCCACCATTTCCGCAATAACGAAGTGCTGTTAAACCAGATTATTCGTGATGGTGCTGAAAAAGCACAAGCCCGAGCTGCCGAAACCTTAGACAAAGTTTATCAAGCGGTCGGCTTTGTGGCAAAACCTTAAGGTTGATGATTGAGGGAAAAAATGAGTTATCCGGTTGATTTACATACTCATACCATTGCTAGTAGCCATGCTTACAGCACCTTGCATGAATATATCGCTGTTGCCAAACAGCGTGGTATTCGCTTGTTAGCCAATACCGATCACGGCCCGGCATTGAGCGATGCGCCACATGAATGGCATTTTTCTAATCTGGCGATTTTGCCACGTTTTATTGATGGTGTTGGTATTTTGCGGGGAATTGAAGCCAATATCCTGAACGTTGACGGCGAAACGGATTGCAATGATCGCATGCGCCGCTCGTTGGATTTGGTGTTGGCAGGCTTTCATCCGCCGTCGATTCAGCCGACAAGCCGTGAAGTACATACCGAGGCGCTGATCAACTGTATCAAGAGCGGTAAGGTGGATATTATCACCCACCCAGGCAATCCGAAATTTCCGATCGATGCCGTGGCGGTGGCGCAAGCGGCAGCAAAATATAATGTGGCATTGGAGATCAACAACGCTTCGTTTTTACATTCGCGTCTCGGCAGTTATAATAACTGCCTGACCATTGCCACCGCAGTGCGTGATGCCGGAGGCTGGGTCAGCATCGGTTCGGATTCTCATTATGCCGGATATTTGGGCAATTTTGAAAAAAGTTTGGCGCTACTTGAAGCCGCCGATTTTCCGAATGAACGGGTATTAAACCAAAGTCCACGCGTCTTACTGGATTTTCTGGAAAGTCGTGGTTGGGCGAAGATTGTCGAATTTGCTGATTTATAGCAGGGATCGGCTAAGCAAAACAGATTAAAACTACGTAATTCAGGTTTTTATTTTTAGCCGCTTATTGAATAATAAGCGGTATTTTCACTCTTGTGAGATATTCCAATGAAAAAAATGTCCACCAAAACCGCACTTGCCCTTGTTTCCGGATTAGCGATTTGCGCCACTACTCAAGCAGAAATCAAAAAAATTCCAGCTGACTATCTTGAAAACGGTCAAGCTGAAACGGCTAAAATTTTTTACACCGCAGCGGTCGAACCGCACTTGATTTCCGAGTTGGTGTATGCGCTTGATGATCTAAATATCAATTATCCACAGTTGAAAAAAATCTACTTGTATCTCAACAGTGATGGCGGCGATATGGACAGCGGACAAATTGCTTATTGGGCAGTGAAAAGCTCGAAAATCCCAGTCACTACCGTTAATCTGTCGATGGTTGGATCTTCTGCCACGTTGATATTCTGTGCGGCAAAAGAGCGGTTGTCATTGCCGAATGGTAAATTTTTGCTGCATGCCTCCAGCTTGACCGGCTCAGAAGGACTGCTGCGTCCGGATGATATTGACAATTTGAAAAAAGAATCCGTGATGTACAACCAAGTTTTTGCCGACACTTATCAGCAATGCAGTGACTATAGCGAAGCAGAAATCAGCAAATTTTTGCATAGCGAGGGCAGCCGTTTGTTGATTGACAGCCACGAAGCCAGCAGCAAAAAATTGGTTTCAGGCATGGCAGACGGTATTGTACAAGCGCCGATTGCTTATCATATTGTTGAAAATAGTGATGGACAAAATCCATAAAAAAGTTGAACTTTTCAAAGAAAGTTAAGTCTAAATAGCTGTGACAGAGTGCGCTTCCCCGTCCCATAGAGAGGGCGTATCAAATTTTGAACTCGTTGGAATTTGTGGTATAAGTAGCACTCGCCGATTTAATTAAGATAAAGAAGGAAGACAATGACGAAAGAAATGCAAATGATGTTGGTTCCTCAAGGCAGCTTGGACGGTTATATCCGTGCCGCCAATCAATACCCGATGCTGACCGCTGAGGAAGAGAAGGAATTGGCGGAACGTTTGTATTACCAACAGGATTTAGATGCAGCGAAAGCGTTGATTTTATCGCACCTGCGTTTTGTGATCCATGTTGCACGCGGTTATTCCGGTTACGGTTTGCCACAGGCAGATCTGATTCAAGAAGGCAATATCGGCTTGATGAAAGCGGTGCGTCGTTTCAACCCGGAAGTGGGTGTCCGTTTGGTGTCTTTTGCGGTACACTGGGTTAAAGCCGAGATTCACGAATATGTGCTGCGCAATTGGCGGATTGTCAAAGTGGCGACCACCAAAGCACAACGTAAACTATTCTTTAACCTGCGTAAAACCAAGCAACGTTTTGGTTGGTTCAATGAAAATGAAGTGGCGATGGTTGCTGATGAGCTGGGCGTGTCGGTTGATGACGTGAAAGAGATGGAATCACGCATGACCGGGCAAGATATGGCGTTCGATTTGCCGACCGACGATGCAGAAGAAAGCTACAGCCCGGCGCTATATTTAGAAGACAAAAGTTCTGATTTCGCCATGGAATTGGAAGCGGAAAACTATGAAAATCAGGCAAACGAGCAATTAAACGAGGCTTTATCCGGTTTGGATGAGCGCAGTTTGGATATTATCCGTTCCCGTTGGTTGGACGATGACAAAGCCACTTTGCAGGATCTGGCAGCAAAATATAATATTTCAGCCGAACGTGTGCGTCAGTTAGAAAATAACGCCTTGAAAAAATTGAAAAGTGCGGTAGCGTTTTAATTTCTGCTTATAACCTAGCTGATAGAAACCCATCCTTGTGATGGGTTTTCTTTTTGGCTGGAAAATCAACAAACGGTTTCAAATGCAAATTTATTTTTCAAAATTACCTTGACTTTTAAAAAATACCCCTCATCTAGTCCTCGTGAATAGACGTTATGGTTAGCGTCAGACAAGATATGATTTAGGAGGATTTTTTATGAATATCGAAAAATTTACCACCAAATTCCAACAAGCGCTTGCCGAAGCGCAATCGCTGGCGTTGGGCAATGAACAACAATATATTGAGCCGCTGCATTTGATGTCGGCGTTGATCAACCAACAAGGTGGTTCAATACAGCCGTTATTGCTCAGTTGCGGCGTCAATGTTACACAATTGAAGAACCAAATTAACGCTGAAATCGATCGTTTGGCAAAAGTAGAAGGCAACGCCGGCGATGTGCAATTGTCGCAAAGTTTGGGGCGTCTGCTTAACCGTTGCGATCAATTGGCGCAAAAACGGCAGGATAAATTTATCTCATCCGAGCTGTTTGTATTGGCGGCGTTGGAAGACAAAACCGCACTTGGCAATACGTTGCGAAAAAGTGGTTTGAAAGCTGAAACGGTAGAAGCCGCGATTCAAAAAATGCGTGGAGGAGATAACGTGAACGATCAAAATGCGGAAGAGTCGCGCCAAGCGTTGGATAAATTTACCATCGATTTAACGGCCAGAGCGGAGAGCGGTAAGCTCGATCCGGTGATTGGACGTGATGAGGAGATCCGCCGTGCGATTCAGGTGTTGCAACGGCGCACCAAAAACAATCCAGTGCTGATCGGCGAACCGGGGGTGGGTAAAACCGCGATTGTCGAAGGTTTGGCACAGCGGATTGTCAACGGCGAAGTACCGGAAGGCTTGCGCAATAAACGGGTGTTGTCGCTGGATATGGGCGCCCTGATTGCCGGTGCTAAATATCGTGGCGAATTTGAAGAGCGGTTGAAAGGCGTGTTGAACGAATTGGCGAAAGAAGAAGGACGTGTGATTTTATTTATCGACGAAATTCACACCATGGTCGGCGCCGGCAAATCCGACGGCGCAATGGATGCGGGCAACATGTTGAAACCGGCATTGGCGCGCGGTGAGCTGCATTGTGTCGGCGCAACTACGCTGGACGAATACCGCCAATATATCGAAAAAGATGCCGCCCTTGAGCGCCGTTTCCAAAAAGTGCTGGTGGATGAACCGAGCGTGGAAGATACGATTGCGATTTTGCGCGGCTTGAAAGAGCGCTATGAGATTCACCACCATGTGCAGATCACCGACCCTGCGATTGTGGCGGCGGCGACGCTTTCGCACCGCTATATTTCCGACCGCCAGTTGCCAGATAAAGCGATTGATTTGATCGACGAAGCGGCATCCAGTATCCGCATGGAAATTGATTCCAAACCGCAACCGTTAGATCGCTTGGAGCGACGGATTATCCAGTTAAAACTGGAGCAACAAGCGTTGCAAAAAGAAGATGACGATGCCAGTCGCAAGCGTTTAGAAATGTTAGAAAAAGAACTGAGCGAAAAAGAACGCGAATACTCCGAACTGGAAGAAGTGTGGAAAAGTGAAAAAGCCGCACTGTCCGGCACACAGCACATCAAAGCGGAATTAGACAATGTGCGCACGCAAATGGAGCAGGCACGCCGTGCCAGTGACTTTGCCAAAATGTCGGAATTGCAGTATGGCGTCATGCCAGAACTGGAAAAACAGCTGGCGCAGGCGGAAGCCTCCGAAGGCAAAGAGATGACCTTGCTACGTTATCGGGTCACTGATGAAGAAATTGCCGAAGTGTTGTCGCGTGCCACTGGCATTCCTGTCGCACGGATGATGGAAGGCGAAAAAGAGAAATTGTTGCGCATGGAAGACGAATTACATAAACGGGTAATTGGACAAAGCGAAGCGGTGGAAGCGGTTGCCAATGCGATTCGCCGCAGCCGTGCTGGCTTGGCGGATCCGAACCGCCCGATCGGTTCGTTCCTGTTCTTAGGTCCAACTGGAGTGGGGAAAACCGAGCTGTGCAAAACCTTGGCGCAGTTTATGTTCGACAGTGACGATGCGATGGTTCGGATCGATATGTCGGAATTTATGGAGAAACACAGCGTTTCGCGCTTGGTCGGTGCGCCTCCGGGTTATGTCGGTTATGAAGAGGGGGGTTATCTGACCGAAGCGGTGCGTCGCCGTCCGTATTCGGTGATTCTGCTCGACGAAGTGGAAAAAGCGCACCACGATGTGTTCAATATTCTGTTGCAAGTGTTGGACGATGGGCGTTTAACCGACGGACAAGGCAGAACCGTCGATTTCCGCAACACCGTGGTGATTATGACCTCGAACCTGGGATCTGATCTGATTCAGGAAAATGTCAACGACTTGGATTACGGCTCGGTGAAAGAGCTGGTGATGTCGGTGGTCAGCCGCCATTTCCGTCCGGAATTTATCAACCGGATTGACGAAACTGTGGTGTTCCACCCGTTGGATAAAGCCAATATCGAAGCGATTGCCTCGATTCAGCTGCAGCGCCTGAACAAACGCATGCAAGCGCACGGCTACCAAATCGAATTCAGCCCAGCAGCGTTGGATTTTATCGCTAATGTGGGCTACGACCCGATTTACGGCGCACGTCCGCTGAAACGCGCAATCCAACAGGAAATCGAAAATCCGCTGGCGCAACAAATTCTGTCGGGTAAACTGTTGCCGGGCAAACCAGTGACGGTCGATGTGGTGGATAATCGGGTTGTAACTACTCAATAAACAGCTTAACTACATTGACTAACCGCACTTTGGCTTGCTTATCAAACCGTGATCAGCATTGGCAAAGTGCGGTTTTTTGTTATACTCAAATTCCTTTTTGATCGGTTTATTAGGAGCGTAATATGGCGTTTAAACAAGCAATCGGTTTCGGTGTGGCCGGCAACTTTGCCGGACATCTGGAACAGGCGGGCGAAGCGGCGGATTTCAAACAGGTTGAAGTGCAGGAAGCACATCAGCCGAAAGCGATTTTTCCATTTTATGTACCGCACTTTGATGGCAACTTTTTATCGGTTTATCCGCTGTCGGCGGACACTTTGCGTTTTCCGCAAGATGCCGATAATCTGCAAATTGAGCCGGAAGTAGCGATTGTGTGTGATATTGAATATGACCAGCATAAGCAAGTGACCGCACTTTATCCAAAGTTGTTCGGCGCTTACAACGACTGCTCTATTCGCCGTCCGAATGCCGCTAAAATCGCCGATAAGAAAAATTGGGGCGAACAAACCAAGGGGCTGTCGGCCACATTAATTCCGTTAGACGGCTTTGCGCCAGGCTGTAATTTGGATCAATACCGTATCGCCTGTTTCCACCAACGCGGCGAGCAATTCAATATTTATGGCATCGATAGTTCGACCGTCGGCTACAGCTATTTTCATCAAAAATTGCTGGATTGGATTGTCGATCGCATGAACAATCAGCCGGATCAAGGTCCGATGCACCCTATTGCAAGTTTGCTAGAAAAAGCCAATTATCCGCAACAGGCGGTGATAAGTATCGGCGCCACCCGTTACACCGACTTCGGCGAAACACATTTCTTGCAGCCGGGCGATGTCAGCATGGTGGTGGTGTACAACGCCACTAAACACAGCGCAGATGAGATTATCGTAATGGCGAAGCAACAACAGTTTGAAGGTGATCTCTCAGCGTTGGTGCAGAAGGTGATTTAGTATGGTTTAAAGTGCGGTCAGATGACATTTTCAACCGCACTTCTCTTTTTGCGAT
This sequence comes from Testudinibacter crocodili, assembly GCA_006228005.1. GTDB lineage: Bacteria > Pseudomonadota > Gammaproteobacteria > Enterobacterales > Pasteurellaceae > Chelonobacter. The sequence continues at coordinate 1,183 of VDHG01000025.1, read as the reverse complement.
CCCAATTCCAGTTATTTTTCCTCTTTCTTCTTTTTCTGCTTATTTAGATTAGTCTGACCGCACTTTGATCAATTGTGAGGTGTGTGATGTGGCGTGTTTGTTTAGCCGGTGTACTGGTGTGGATTTCGGCGATAAATTGGACTTCGGCAAATAGTAAACCGAATCTCATGTTGTTAGATGTCTATCAAGGACAGCCGTTAGACGGTTGGGTGATGAGCGAAAAACTGGATGGCGTGCGCGGTTTTTGGGATGGCAAACAGTTGCTGAGCCGTAGTGGCAATCGGTTTAATCCGCCGGATTATTTTATCCAAGACTTTCCGCCTTTCGCCATCGATGGTGAATTGTTTTCACAACGAGGCAAATTTGAAAAAATTTCCTCAATCATTCGCACTTTTGACGACATCGGTTGGCAGCAACTCAAGCTGTATGTATTTGATGTGCCGAATGCCGAGGGGGATTTATCACAACGACTACAACAATTGGCAGATTATTTGCGACAAAATCCCAGCGCTTATATTGAGATTATTCCGCAGATCCCGATTCAAAACCGTCGGCATGCTGAGGATTTTTTAGTAGAAATCGAGCGTCTAGGTGGTGAAGGAATTGTGGTACGCAATCCGCATATTCCTTATCAACAGCAACGTAGTTCGCAGATTCTAAAATTCAAAACCAGCCAAGATGAGGAGTGCCGAGTGATCGCACACCATGAAGGAAAAGGGCGGTTCAGCGGTAAATTAGGTGCGGTCAGTTGTGAAAATCAACGAGGCGTTTTTAAAATAGGATCCGGCTTTAAGCTGGTAGATCGTCAAAATCCGCCGCCAATCGGTAGCCTGATTACCTACCAATACCGTGGACTGACTAAAAATGGCAAGCCGCGCTTTGCTACTTTTTTGCGCATCAGGAATGATAATCTGAAAAAAATTGATGAGTAAATAGTCAAAAGTGAAGTGTTTCGAATAAAAAACCACCGTTTGATAAAAAACAGAAAAAAAGTGAGAAAAAGGGGTTGCAAAGAATTCCTGAATGTCTATAATGCGCACCTCACAACGACGTAGCGTTCTGATTTGAAGCGAGTGGTTGTGACTGTTCTTTAACAATATATCAGACAATCTGTGTGGGCACTTGTGCAAGACATTGGTGAAGTCTTACTGTTATTCAGTGGGGCGAAAAAAATAAACTAAAG
>VDHG01000024.1 GCA_006228005.1 Testudinibacter crocodili | reverse complement strand
AGACTTTAGTTTATTTTTTCGTCCCACTGAATAACAGTAAGACTTTACCAATGCCTTGCACAAGTGCCCACACAGATTGTCTGATATATTGTTAAAGAACAGTCACAACCACTCGCTTCAAATCAGAACGCTGCGTCGTTGTGAGGTGCGCATTATAGACATTCAGGAATTCTTTGCAACCCCTTTTTCTCACTTTTTTTCTGTTTTTTATCAAACGGTGGTTTTTTATTCGAAATATCGTTCTATGGGCATAAAAAAGGCGATAACTTGCTCAAGTTACAGGTTATCGCCCATTTTATTACTTAATATTTAATCTTCGGCTTTCTCTTCCGGCAAACGCTTCACTGCCACAATTAATCCACCCCAGATAATGACTAATGCAATAACCATCATAATAATTGCTGAAGTACTCATTTTTCTTCTCCTATTACTCTTTATCCGTCATTTGGTTAACCGGGCCATCTTGCGTTGCTACGCTCAAACCAGCGGATTCACGTAATTTAATCACTTTATAATCCAATTGGCGATCCAAAATCGGTGGCGCCACTGGCGCACCATCAATATCATGTTGATATAATCCAGAGCGTTTTGACCAATTCAAACGCGATAGCAAGAATGAAATCACCACGATTCCGATTGCCATGCCCCATCCAAAAGTATTCACAAACCACGTTGGATAACCACCATAGCCTTCTGACAAACGTTTTACAATCTCGGTAATTAAAATATAACCCAACATAACCGGGGTTACACCACCCACAAAGAGTTGCCATTTACGTCCTAAGCGGAATGAAGAAGTAGCATTTAAATGATTACGTAAACTTGGCAATGCGCTGATGCCAGCAACCAAGAACACGACAGAAATCAACGCTACCGCCACAATACCAAAGTTATTAACATAGGAATCGACCACATCGAGCAGCGACAGTCCCGTTGTCGTTGGAAATAATAAAACTGAAACCAACATCATTGGTACACTAACGATCAGCGTTGCTTTCACCCGTCCCATTCCCAATTTGTCTTGCACTGATGCAATGATAACTTCTAAAATTGAAATAAGCGAAGTCAAGCCGGCAAATACCAACGAACCGAAGAATAAAATTCCAATTAATTCGCCAAATGGTGCTTGAGAGATAATGGTTGGAAAGGCAATAAATGCCAACCCAATACCGGAGGCTGCCACTTCAGAAACTGGTTTACCTGCCGCCGCCGCCATAAAACCAAGTGCTGCAAACACCCCAATACCCGCCAATACTTCAAAGCTGCTGTTAGCAAAACCAACCACCAAGCCAGAACCCGTCAAGTCTTCTTTTTTCTTCAGATAAGACGAATAAGTCAACATAATGCCGAAACCTACTGACAATGAGAAGAAGATCTGCCCGTATGCAGCCACCCAAACCGAAGCATCACTTAATTTTGACCAATCCGGTGTAAACAGCGTATCCAACCCTTGCACTGCGCCTGGTAAAAATAGCGAACGTACCACCAAAATAAGGAACATCAACAACAATAATGGAATGAAAATTGATGACGATTTTGCGATACCCTTTTGTACCCCTAATGCCAAAATGCCGATAGATACCAACCAAACTGCCAATAAAGGCCAGGTTACCGATGCTACAAAGTCAAAACTAACCCCTGGTTCACTCGACATCTTCAAATAATCATTAAAGAAGAAGCTGCTTGGATCCGCCCCCCAACTATGATTAATGGAAAAGAAAGTATAAGACGTCGCCCAACCGATAATCACGGCATAATACAACCCGATGATCACGCAAATCATCACCTGCCACCAACCTATGGTTTCCATGCCACCAAATAAACGACGAAATGCCAGTGGCGGAGAACCACGATATTTATGTCCAATAGCATAATCTAAAAACAGCAATGGAATTCCCGCAGTCAACAGCGCGACAACATACGGTAAAATAAATGCGCCACCACCATTTTCATAAGCTACATAAGGGAAACGCCAAATGTTTCCCAACCCGACAGCGGATCCAATCGCCGCAAAAATAAAAGCACGGCGTCCGGAAAATGTCTCACGTGAAGACGGCATACCTGCATTATGTTGAGACATAGCTCAACCTCCTAAAGTTATTGTCATTATTTAAAGAATAAGAATAGATAATATCTAACGGTGAGAACTATATAGTAAATTTTCACTTAAAAAAAGTACCCCACTTTAAAAAATCACTATTAAATTGCTTTAATTGCTATTTAATTATCTTACAAACCGCACTTTTTATACCTGATTATTTCCTGTGATAAAATGATGCATCAACATTTTTGCCATTTACAACTGCAATTATTCAAAATAAGATGCTAAAAACAGCCATTTAATCAGGAGAAAATACCATGTCTAAATTTAACGCATTACAAAAAAATCGCCGCTCAATTTATAGTATCGGTAAAAATGTTACATTATCACAAGATCAACTTACTGCTTTAATTAAAGACGCTGTGCGCGAAGCGCCGTCCTCTTTCAACTCACAATCTTCCCGCGCAGTCATTTTGTTCGGTGCAGAACATGAAAGGCTATGGAATATTGTATTAGATACGTTACGCAGCATGATCCCGGCAGAAGCTTTTGCCGCCACAGAGACCAAAGTAAATAACTGCTTCAAAGCGGGTTTTGGAACCGTATTATACTTTGAAGATCAAAACGTAGTCACTGGCTTACAACAGCAATTCGCTGCTTATGCTGATAACTTCCCTATTTGGTCAGAACAAGCCAGCGGCATCGCACAATATGCAGTTTGGCTAGCCTTAGCAGAAGCCGGAATAGGCGCCACCTTACAACATTACAACCCAATTATCGACGAAACTGTTGCCAAAATCTGGGACATTCCGGCAAGCTGGAAACTACGCGCCCAAATGCCATTTGGCAGCATCGAAGCCGCCGCTGGTGAAAAAACCTATATGGAGGATGAACAACGTTTTAAAGTTTTTGGTTAAGCTGTAAAAATTAACCGCACTTTTAACATAAAAATAGATAAAAGTGCGGTTAATTTAAGTCTCTGGGGTGGGATTTATTATTTACGCATATCTAACAAATGATCGGCATTTTCTAAGGTTACCACAGTCCACGGTACATCATAACGTTTAGATTTTCCATCATTCCAGTCCATTTTTCCTTGATATTGTTGCCAAATATCTGACATTGGTTGATAACTGTCGCCAACTACGGCTTTCATCACAACATCAATCGAACCATGAATTTGCCCTCTGGCATCTTGTAAAATTGAAGTCATTTTCTTCTCTTTTACCGCATGAATCGCATCACTTACACCATCAACACCAGCTATTGCAAAATCATACACATTTAAACCCGCACTTTGAATCGCTTCGATTGCGCCGAGTGCCATTTCATCATTTTGTGCAATTACCCCATTAATTTTACCACGATGTTTTTGTAGCCAGTTTTCCATTAACGGAATCGCTTCTGAACGAGACCAATTTGCGGTTTTTCGTTCTAAAATTGTAATATTTCCTTCACCACATTCAGCAATGGCGCGTTCATTACCTTGCCCACGTTGAATTTCTCCAGAGCCGCCTTTCGGACCTTCAATAATCACAACATTCCCTTTGCAGTTCATTTTTTCCAATACGGCTTTCGCTTCTAAATATCCGCCTTCAACATCATCAGACACCACCTCACTTGTCATTTTATCGGTATTTAAACGCGCATTTGTCACCACGACCGGAATATTCGCTTTATTCGCCATCGTCACAACATCAATATTAGCTTCATAATCCATTGGATTAATAATAATCGCATCGGTTTTGGTTTGAATTGCTGTTTCTGCTTGATTATTTTGCACCAACGGATCATAACGCCCATCATAAATAGTTAATGTTGCTAATCCTTGTTTTACCGCAGGATGATCCTTTGCTGATTTTTCCATTAATTGCACAAATTCCGCTTTCATTCCGTACATTAAAATTGAAATTTTAACGGGTGATTTTTGTGCAATTGCTGTCGTTGAAACCGCCAATGCAACTGATGTTAAGAGCCATTTTTTCATAACATAAATCCTCTTTAAGTTGAGAAAACCGTGTTATACAACAACACATTATCGACGTTGTTTGCGTGATGGATCTAACATCACAGCAACAACAATAAGTACACCTTTTATCAGCTGTTGGTAATACGACTGTACCCCCAACAAATCCAATCCATTATTCAAAACTCCGATAATCAAAATTCCGAAAAACGTTCCCATTAATGTCCCGACCCCACCAACCATACTCGTTCCGCCAATCACAACCGCAGCAATTGCATCAAGTTCATAAGCTGTTCCTGCATTTGTTTGTGCCGAACCGGTTCTTGCTGTCAAAATTAATCCGGCTATCGCAGCTAAAACACCGCAGAAGGTATAAACCAAGACTTTAATTTGAAATACATTAATCCCTGAAGTGCGGGTACTTTTTTCATTTCCACCGACAGCATAAATATAACGACCAAACGGCATTTTATTTAAGATTATCCACGCAATGACAAAGATGAAAATAAATACCACTACCGGAATAGGAATACTGTCAAATAAATAACCGTTTCCTAACCAGCGAAAATCAGGATTTAATTGTGAAACAGGGTTACCGTCGGTTGAAAGTAAGGTTAATCCGCGTGCAATTGATAACATTCCCATCGTAACAATAAAGGGTTGTAAATTATATTTAGCAATCACCGCACCATTAATAAAACCAGCCAATGCCCCTACTATAATTGCAATAAAAACAGGTAACCAAAGTGCCATATCAGTATCGCCAATCGCAAGGCTACCGCTAGTCGCAAAACGAGCAGAAATAATACCGGCTAGAGCCAACACTGCCCCAACAGATAAATCTACACCTGCAGTAATAATAACGAATGTCATACCTATTGCTAAAATGCCATTGATAGACACTTGTCGCAAAATAATCAGCGCATTATCTCTACTTAAAAAGTAGTTATCTGCCCAATTTCCATAATAAACTGAAATTTCACCAGCAATCGTAATCGCCAAACACAATGCAATAAATGCAAAAATAATTCCGTAGCGATTTAATGTTTTCTTATAATCTAGCTTATTTAGCGATAATATATTATTCATAATTTTACCTTTATTATAAATCAGACGGATAAGTTCATCAGTGTTGCTTGTGTTAATTCACCTCTTGTCAAAACACCGTTTATTTTTCCATTTTTCAAGACAATAACCCTATCACTCATGCCAATAATTTCTGAAAGCTCTGAGGAAACCATAATGATAGATTTACCTCTTTGGGCAAAATCTGACATAAAATGATATATTTCTTTTTTTGCACCAACATCAATTCCCCTTGTAGGTTCATCAAGCAACAAAATTTCAGGTTCTAACAATGCCCACTTACCTAAAATCACTTTTTGTTGATTGCCGCCACTTAAATTAATCACTAACTGCTCTTCATTTGGGGTTTTAATATTAAATTTATTAATCATTTCTCGTGTGCGCGTTTTAGATTTAAGTTGATTAATAAAATGAAAACGGCTGATTTGGTCTAAGGAAGATAAATCAATGTTTTCAGCGACAGAACGACATAAAACCAAACCGCTTGCTTTTCTGTCTTCAGTCACATAAGCCAATCCTAAATTAATCGCTTTTTTAACTGAGTGTCGCTCGAGTTTCTGCCCCTGAAAATAAATACTGCCTTGATCCGCTTGTTCCAAACCAAAAATAATATCCAATAATTCGCTTCTTCCCGAACCAACTAGGCCGTAAATACCTAAAATCTCACCCTGTCGAAGTTGAAAATTAATTTGATGTAATTTATTTTTCCAACTTAATGAATTAACTTCTAATACGATGTCATCCGATGGTATATTAAATTTTGCAAACTCTTGACTTAGCTCTCCTCCGATAATATGTTCGATTAATCTTTCTCTGGTTATATCCTGAATTGCGCCTTCACAAATATAACTACCATCACGAAAAATCGTAAACATATCCGCTAATTCAAAAATTTCTGATAAACGATGGGAAACATAAATTATCCCCTTACCCCTTTCTGCCAATGCTCTTATTGACTGAAACAGTTTCTGAACATCTTCTTCGCCAATTGCAGAGGTTGGTTCGTCCATAATGATAATATCGGCATTGGCGTGTGATAAGGCTTTTGCTATTTCAACTAACTGTTGTTCTGCAACACTTAAATCACGCATTTTTGCTTGTGGTGAAATATCATTAAATCCTAAATCATCTAATAAATTTTGTGCCTGCTGATTTAATTGTGAAAAATCAACAAAACCCATCTTTTTTGGTTCATTGCCTAAATAAATATTTTCTGCTACAGACAAATCAGGGATTGTACTCAGCTCTTGCTGTACTATCGTAATTCCCGCAGCTAGTGCTTGTTTTGGATTGTCAAAATGTTGCTCTTTACCATTGACAAAAACATGTCCACTATCCGGCGTGATAAAACCCATTAAAATGCTAAGAAATGTCGATTTCCCTGCACCATTACCACCACACAAAGCATGAATTGACCCCCGTTTTAGAATAAATTCCGCTCGCTTTAAGGCTACGACTTCACCAAACGCCTTACGCACACCGGTAACTTCTAATAAATAATCTGCTGTATTTTTCATATTTATTTCTCTAAATAATATTCTGTTAATAAACGTACATATTTAAAGTAAATATCGTTATATTGCGCAACACAACTCATGTTCGGTAAAGTCAATGTTGTCTTGTCTAATACAACAAAGCGTTGATTAATTTCCTTAAACAATGCTTTTTCATCTCGTGACTGATTAGGTTGTTGTAATTGGTGAAGCCAAGCAGCTTGAATTGCAGCCCCCAACGCAGCCGCTTCACTGTTTCTTAAACAAATCACCTCGCAATTCATGATATTAGCGACAATTTGTCGCCAAATTTCGCTTTTTGCACCACCACCAATTAAACGGATTTGTGAAATATCTATTCCCGACTGCTTAAATAACGCCAAGCCATAACGCAGTCCAAAAGTAATTCCTTCAACTGTCGCCCTACATACATTTTCACTGGTAAAATTTTTATTATCTAAGCCGTGAATACTGGCTTTGGCGGTGGGCAAAGAGGGTACTCGTTCACCATTGAAAAACGGCAACATCATTACACCATCAGCACCAAGAGATGCATTTTTTAATTGCTGATTAAAATCAACTAAATTTAATTGAAACAAGTCTTGCACTAAGGATGTTGCAGAGGTGACATTCATGGTACAGATTAAGGGTAACCAACCATTGTTTGCAGAGCAGAAATTCGCAATAGCAGCTGAAATCGGCTTAATCGGTTGCTCAGAATAAGCATATAATGTGCCTGATGTACCTAAACTTAAGGTGACTATTCCGGCTTCAATATTTCCTGTTCCTATTGCCCCCATCATATTGTCACCACTGCCCGCTGCAATTAGCGTATTGGGATTTAATCCCAATATTGCTGCAACTTCAGGCAACACCGTTCCCACCACTTGATTGTGTTGAATTAATCTTGGTAACGCCTTTTCTAATACACCACTATCATCAATTAAACGAATAATGCGTTGATCCCAGTCACGCTGATAAATATTAAACAATCCTGTTCCCGACGCATCACCAAACTCCATTACTTTATTACCGCTCAGCCAGTAATTCAGATAATCATGTGGCAATAAAACCGTATCAATTTTGCGCCACACTTCGGGCTGATGTCGCTTTAACCAAAGTAATTTTGAAGCGGTATAGCCGGTTGCGAGAACCAATCCTAGTTTTTCTAAGCAAGCCTCTACTCCACCCATCTCCGCTAATAAGGTTTCATTTTCATCGTTTGTTTCCGTATCACACCACAATTTTGCCGGATATAAAGGGTCACCCGCTTTATCTAACACCACTAACCCGTGCTGCTGTCCAGAAATTGAGATTGCATGAATTTTTTCAGGCATAATGCCGGCATTTTTTATGGCATTGGAAAAAGCTTGCTGAAACGCGGAAATCCACCATTCAGGCTGTTGCTCTCTTTTCCCATTACTTTCACTGATCAATGGATGAGGCGCACTACCCGACCCTAAAATCTCGCCCATTTCCGTATCAATTAAAATCACTTTGGTACTTTGTGTACCACAATCAACGCCGGCATAAATTCCCATTTTTTACTCCATTTCAATCATAATTTTGACATCATTAGGATTTGCAGAAGCTGCCCTGTCAAAAGCCTCGATAGATTTTTCAAACTTATAAATATCTGAAATTAAAGGTTTAATATCTAATTTACCTGATGCCAATAAGCGAATGGTTCTTGGATACATATTGACATAGCGGAAGATTGTCTTGAAGGTAATCTCTTTTGCTTGCGCAGCGACAATATCAACCGGAGCAGGTGAAACCGGCATACCGACTAATACTGCAGTTGAACCGGGAGCCATATAGGTCGGTAAACTCTCAATCACCGCAGCAGCACCGCTACATTCAAACAACACATCAACACCTGCTCCGTTTGTCAAACGATGTACAAACCCCAATAAATCGGATGTTTTACTGTTAATCGGATGAATTCCTGCATATTGCCCTGCAATGGCTAATTTTTCGTCTACCACATCACAAATAATCACCTCAGCACAACCACCAGCTAAAGCAGAAAGTGCGGTCAAAATCCCAATCGTACCAGCGCCAACAACCAATGCAATATCACCCGGTTTAATTTGTGCCTTTGTTGCTGATTGCATACCTATCGCCAACGGCTCAATCATAGCCCCTTCCGTAAAACTCAAGCGCTCAGGTAATTTAAAGGTAAATGCCGCTGGGTGAATTACACTCTCTCTTAAACAACCATCAATCGGCGGGGTTGCCCAAAACCGCACTTCAGGATCTAAATTATAAAATCCGGATTTAGACTGCATTGATGATAGATTAGGAATACCCGGCTCCATACAAACCCGATCACCAACCGCAAGATGGGTGACATTTTTTCCGATTTTGGTCACGACACCAGAGGCTTCATGCCCTAAAATCATCGGTTCTTTAACCACAAAAGGACCGATTCTACCGTGTTGGTAATAATGCACATCACTACCACAAATTCCGACGGTATGTATTTTGATCTCGACATCATCATCACCTACGGTAGTTTCTACATCTTTATCGCGTATATACAACTTTCCTGAGTCTAAAACTAATGCTTTCATTGCCATTCCCTCAACGATTGATTGAACTTTTAAACCTCAAAAAATGATACAAAAATCATTTATTGATAAATTAATATCATTTTAATGATAATAACGTGTCAAAGATCACAAAATGGAAAATTAACCGAATATTGGTGGTGATAATTGCGACACAGATCACATTTTCTCGTTATAATTGGCTTATTATCAACAACAGCTCACTGACTAATACGGCTTAACCAATAAAATTAACAATATTTGAGGTGAAAAATGAATAAAAACGATCAGTCTGAAATCATAGAAAGAACTATTGCTTTACTGGCAAAAGCAGGTACGGTATTGTCAGCGCAAGATAAAGAAAACATTGAAATCACCGATTTTAAATTGGGTAAACTAGAGCAAATGGGACTACAGCTCATTACTTTCATCAATAACGAACGCTATTGTGCGAAGCAATTAGTTTTGTTTCCACAACAAAATTGCCCTGAACATCGCCACCCACCATTTGAAAATAATATTGGCAAGCAAGAAACTTTCCGTTGTTTATTTGGTGAGGTTTATCTCTATGTTGAAGGGCAGTCAACCGAAGATCCTCAGGCAATTCCACCGCAAGATCATCAGCAATGGTACACCGCAAAACACGAAATTCACCTTTGCCCCGGAGATCAATATACCATTGCGCCCAACACCAAACATTGGTTTCAAGCAGGTAATGACGGTGCTGTCATTGCGGAATTTTCAAGCCAAAGCCGTGATGAATTTGATATCTTTACCGATCCGGCGGTGATAAGAGTGTAAGTATGGCAACATTATCAAAAAAAATTAAATTAGAACATATTGCATTGGCATCAGGTCTCAGCAAAATAACGGTATCACGCGCATTATCTGATCCAGATAAAGTCAAAGCCGAAACTCGTGATAAAATACTCACTATTGCTGAACAAATGGGCTATTTTTCCAATACGAGCAATATAAAGCCCAAAAAAAATAAGCTGATTGGAATTGTTAATCCAAATATGAGTAACCCATTTTTTGGTGAATTGACAAAAATCATGAGCAAAATATCATCAGAATTAGATTATGATATTTTGATGTTTGACTCCTACGAATCAGAAGATATCGAGACGCAATCAATCCAAAGAATGATTAGCTACGGAGTTGATGCAATTATTTTATCGGTGATTTCTTCCGACAGAAATTATCAACCTGACTACTTACAAAAATTAAAATCACTCAATATTCCGGTAATTTTAATTGACCGAGAAATCGGCAATTCAGAATATAGTGGTATTTATATTGATAATTTACACTGCGGAACAGAAGTTGCCAATTATATTAATTTAATTAATTATCAAAACGTTGTGGTAATTGCAGGACCGGAATATTCTAATGTATCAACCGATCGAGTGAGAGGTTTTACCTCTGTTATTGATAAAAGTAAAAATCTAACAATTTTCCATGCAGATTTTTTTATCGAAGCCGCTTATCATGTCACAAAATCTTATCTCAGAACAAATAAGGAAAAAGTCGTTTTTGCCGGCATGAACAACCAAATTTCATTAGGTATTTTAAAAGCCTGCATTGAAGCTGGATTAATTTTCAAACAAGACTTTGATTTATTCAGTATAGATAATGTACCCTATGCTGAAATTTATGGTTTTAAAATTCCTTGTATCTCACATAATTTATATGAAATCGGTTATCAAGCAATCAATTTAGCCATTCGCTCAATCGACAAACCTAATACCGATATTTCAAAAATTATCGTTCGAGGGGAAGTCAATATTTAGACTTAAATATGTCCCTAAATAAGTAAGGTTATTTCCGGCATCACCCCAAACCACACTTCAAACGCGTGTGCTGCTTGGCCGATTAACATGCCGATTCCATCCGCCGATTTTGCCACTCCGTAAGTTTTTGCTAGCGCCAAAAATGGGGTATCGGTTGCTTTGGCATATTGCATATCGTAAACCGCACCGCACTTTTGCAAAATGGCGGGGGCGATATCCACCACTTTGCCTTGCAGCCCTAATGAGGTAGCATTAATGATCAAATCAAAGCGCTGTGTAGTAAGTTGGCTCAAAGCAACTGCCTGAATCACACCGTGACCGCTAAACTTTTGTGCTAGTTGTTCGGCCTTATCCAAAGTGCGGTTTGCCAACGTGATCTGTTGTTGGGCTTGCAATAGCGGCAACAATACGCCTTTGGTTGCACCACCAGCACCTAGAATCAAAATCCGCTGTTGTGGTTGCAGCCAACCTAAGCGCTGCAAATCCGTCACCAACCCCGCACCATCGGTATTGTCGGCATATAAGCGCCCATCAGGCAATTTTTTCAAGGTGTTGCAAGCTTCTGCCATCAAACAACGTTCACTGTGCAAATCTGCCAAACGGAACGCTCGCTCTTTAAACGGCGCCGTAATATTACAACCCTGTCCGCCGGAGGCAAAAAACTGCGCCAGTTGCTGTTCAAACCGCACTTCATCACCTAACATCCTTTGATAATCCAGCTCAATCTTCTGTTGCTGGGCAAAATGCTGCTGAATTTCAGGCGATTTACTTTGTGCTATCGGGTTGCCCCACACGGCATATTTGTTCATTTATAGTCTTTTCCATTCGCGTTTTAACATACTGTAAATCTGACAATCAATAAAATGACCATCTGCTAATAAAATTCCATCACGTTGGATACCTTCTAAGATAAACCCTAACCGCTGAGGTATTTTTTGACTGGCAACATTCGCCGCCGCACAATTGATCTGCACTCGATTGATGGCTAACTCGCTGAATGCATAATCCACCAGCGTCGCAACCGAGCGAGTCATAATGCCGTTTTTTTGCAACGATTCGATCAGCCAATAACCGATTTCTAGTTTTAAATTATGACTGTCCACCATATTAAATCCAATCAAGCCACCAAATTTACCTCGATAGCTTATTTTGAATACTTGTTCAGCTTTTTTATGTTGCAGCGAGCAAATAAATGCTAAAGAATCAGCCACTTCGCATGTCGATGCAACAAAAGGCAGCCAGCGCCCTAAATAAGTTCGATTATGGTCGATAGCATCAAAGAGTAACCTAGCATCACTTTCCTGAATGGCTTGCAGCTCAATCTCATGACTGACGGTTAACTGTTGTTTCATGTTTATGATCGAATCCGTTGGTTGGTCAAAATATCTCGAATTTCTGATGGTTTTTCCGCACCGCCAACCGCACTTTGCAACACTGGAAAATCGGCACCAAATTGCGCACGCACCTCTTGAGCCGTGCGGCAAGGCGGCATGCCACTTAGGTTTGCACTGGTTGAAGTCAATGCCGTTTGCGTCGCTTCACAAAGTGCGGTCACCGCCGGATGACGACACAAACGAATCGCAATGCTGTCAAATTCACCCGTTAAAAAAACGGGGGCAAGCGCACTTTTCGGCACCAGCCAAGTCATTGGGCGATCATATTCCGCCTGCAAGCGTTGCCAGTGTTCGTGGCTTAATCGGTGTTGATCGATAAACGGCAGTAGCAAATCTAAGTGCGGTGCAACTAAAATCAACCCTTTTTCAACTGTACGCTGTTTCAACGCCAGCAATTTCAACACCGCACTTTCACTGCGCGGATCGCAACCCAAACCAAAAACCGCTTCCGTCGGATATGCGATAACCTGTTGTTGTTTAATATAATTAGCTAATTGTAGAATGGTATAATTCATAATCTAGTCAAGTTGAAAGTGGTGGCGACACGCCTTATTACAACATTGGTAACCACCATCTTGCTGTTGGAATGATAGGCTGTAACCGCACTTTGGACAAGGCTGTGTTTCCGGTTTATGCGGCAGATTAAAACGGCAACGCGGAAATTGATCACAACCATAAAACGTTTTTCCCTGTCGTCCGCGCCGTGCCAGCAAATGTCCTTTACCACAAACCGGACAAGGGATAACCTGCTTTTGAGCCTCGTTGTCTTCGGTTTGCTCGTGTGCAATATAGTGGCATTCAGGAAAATGGCTACAACCGATAAACATGCCGTAATGCCCTTGTCGCAATACCAATGAATGTCCACACTGCGGACAAGCCTGTGGTAAAATCTTCAAAATTTTGGCTTCACTTGTTTGCAGCGGTTTTAAATAATCACAAGCAGGATACGCCGAACAGCCTAAAAACAGCCCCTTTTTTCCCTGCCGCAACTGTAATGCCGCACCGCACTTCGGACAAAATTCGGTATGGTGCGGGGCTTCAAAAAGCGGGGATTTAGTCATGGTTTAACCCATAATAGTGATGAATAGCACTATCTTAACCCGAATCGGATTGCTCGGCAAAAGATAACTATTTTAAGACGACGCACTTAATTCATGTTGTGATGCCACCGCTAAAAAATGGCTGCGATCACGATAACGACCACCACTAGCACCAACTTTAGTGTCGATCCGATTAATCAAATACGACGGAAGGCTGATATTAATTCGCTGCTTTTTCCCCATATATTCACTGACATCAACATCAATCAGCAACCAAGTATCAATATGATCAAAATCCCCTACTTTTTGATATTCAATAAATCCGTTATCTTGAATAGACATCACATCAAAGCCATTTTCAAGCATGTCCGCCAAAATCATTGTAATCGCATCTTTCACCATTTCAGGAATCTGTTCAACGCTATCAGCCGCACTAAAGCAACTATACTGCTCATTAAACAGTGCAGGAACTATCATTCCATAAGCCTCATTGTCATTTTTAGGGTATTCAACTCCAACGGTAAACAACATCTCTTCTTCTCCTAAAATATGGGATTAAATGCCTGCTGATCTTTTAATCGATTTTAATGTACCGATCGGTAAATTCATTTTGGGGTGAGGTACAGAAAATCGTTTATTGGTTTTCGCAGAATACCAAATTTGGTGATCGCCTTTTCCATGTCGAATAAACTCACAACCGTTTGCCTTAAGT
The DNA here is from genome assembly GCA_006228005.1 of Testudinibacter crocodili. Taxonomy (GTDB): domain Bacteria; phylum Pseudomonadota; class Gammaproteobacteria; order Enterobacterales; family Pasteurellaceae; genus Chelonobacter. The sequence goes on along the minus strand of VDHG01000024.1, from coordinate 26,549 downwards.
TCCTTAATTAGATCACTTGACCGCATAATCCTACCTAATTCAGCCTTTAATTCTACACACTAATACACACAAAACAACGTATTTCTAACACCGACAATAACCACCGCTGACCGTACAAATTGCCCCCTCCAGCTCCAATTCCAACAACTGTGAAAGAACCTCCGAAATCGGCAAATTAAGTGCAGTTGCCAAATCATCGGCGCTAATTGCTTGATAGCCGATATGGCGGTACAGTTCAGGATACGCCACCGCACTTTTATCGCTTTCTGCTGTCTGTTGCACTGGCTGTATTAGCAATGGCTTCATTTTTGCTGTGTCAGGCACAACTGGGTGAATAGGTGTCAACATTTCGGATTGTGACGGATAAGCAGATAAATTTTCCAAAATATCCTGATAACTTTCCACCAGCAAAGCACCCTGTTTAATCAGACTATGACAGCCACGGCTAAATCGATTTTGAACCGCTCCCGGCAGGGCAAATACCTCGCGATTTTGCTCCAAAGCATAACGTGCCGTGATCAGCGAACCGCTCTTTACATCGGCTTCAACCACCAACGTGCCCAAACTTAAGCCACTAATAATCCGATTACGACGAGGGAAATTTTCTGCCAACGGCGCTTGATTGGGAATAAATTCCGATACCAGTGCGCCTTGTTCAATAATCTGCTGCGCCAATGACTGGTTACGTTTAGGATAGATCCGATTCAAACCACTCCCCAGCACCGCAATCGTTTTGCCACCGCTTTCCAGCGCTGCGCGGTGGCTGTAACTGTCGATGCCCAACGCCATGCCGCTGGTAATCACATAACCTTGCAGACTCAATTGCGCAGCAAAATAGCGGCTCCAATACTCCCCATAATCCGAGCAATCACGGCTGCCGACCATCGCAATTTGCCGCCGCTGCAATAAGTTACGATCGCCTTGCAGATAAAGAATCAATGGTGCCGAGGCGATTTGTTTCAACAAAAAAGGATAGTCAGCATCAAAAATCGTGATCACCTGATTGACCGCACTTTGCGCCTGCCACGCCAACACCGGATCGATATACTGCTTTTTCGGCTGCAACCAGCGTTGAATCTGACGCGAATCCAAGCCCAAATGCGCCCACTCTACCGCCCCATATTCCAGCAACTGTTGCGCTGAAACCCGTTTCAGCAAGCGCAATACCGCACTTGAGCCAAAATTCGGAATTTGATTAAGACGAAGTAACAATTCTAACGGTATGTTTAACGACATAATGATCAGCTACAAGATTAAAGAGCTTTATCATCGCAACAACTACCGCACTTTAAACGGCTTTAGGATTATTTTTGGAAGCGGGATCGTATAAATGAATGATCAAACCCGCAAAACCCGGCCGACAATAATTGCGATGGCGCCGCCGATCAGGGTGGCGATTAAGCGGTGTTCGGTGGTGGCTATGGGGTCGCCGTGACCAACGGCGATTAAAAATACGATAGTGGCGGCAATTGTTCCGCTGTAAAGCCCATAGTGGGCTCTTTGCATTGCGAATGCCAGACCAATAGTGATGATCAAACTAATCAACAAAATTACGCAATTGTCATGAAACAGATAAATGATCAAAGTAGCAATACAACAACCAAAAACAGTTCCTACTAAGCGGTTGATACCACGTTTCAGGGAATCTTGGGAAGTGGGTCTTAAAATCAGCAAAGCCGACATTGGTGCCCAGTAATCATTTTTTAAACTGATACTTTGTGCCGTATACAGTGCCAAAGCAACAGCAATTGCACCGGCACAGACAAAACGCAGTGAGAGACTGCTCGCAAGCGGATTAGTGGTTGGTAATGGGGCGGCAATGTTAGGAATGAGCCGAGCTAAAAGTGCGGTACAACCAATTTGCAAGGCGCCACCCAATAACACAAACACGGTACGCAAAGCGGCATGTTCTAGATGGTTCGGGAAATATGAAGCGACCAGAAAAGCAATGATGATCTGCAACATGACCCACCACCAATTGTTGTCATAACTGGCAATAGCTGCACAAGCTGCGGCTAAAAGTGCGGTTATCACTATCACTACAGATGGATAAAAACCGAGCAATGAGCCAGCAAATGCCGCCAATGCCATGCCGGCAACTGCAACGATCATCGCCCCCCAACGCATTGAACACAAGGTGTGAGACGCCCCCAATCCAACCGAAAAAGCGGTGCTGATCATCACCACCGCCATAATTGGATTTAACAATGAACTGAATGCCAAAACAACAATAATGGCGGGAACACATAATATCGCTTCCCGCCAATAAATGTCACCACACCATTGCCGTAATATGACGAGCTGTTGTTTGAGTGGCATAGTAGAGAACATCATTTTGCCAGATTAATCTGCGCGGCAATCACTCAAAATTGGGCTGTCATTGGCGCCGACCAAATCTGCAGTGTTGCCTTTGGTATAGAGTTTATAAGCATAATCCGGATTGATGGCTTGATAGTTTGCGCCTGACGCCATTGCGATGCTTTGCATCGGCACCATTTCACCCATCTGGTTGATCACCGCATAGCTGTTGTTTGGCGTGTTAAGGTACACAACCTCCAACACTTTGTTATCACGGCAGGCATAAAGCACTTTGTTCAGTTCCTGTGGGCTATCCCCAGCGGCTACAGGCTGGTTAGCTTGATCCGTAATCTCAATTTTTAAGGTATAAGGCGATTCGGTGCCACGACGGGCAAAAGTGCGCATTTGAAACACCCGCACTTCATATTTACCGCTTTCCGGCAGCACATAGCTGTCACCCACCACATAATCATTGCGATCAAACAGCACCATTTCCGCATGAGCGTTGCTGTCGAGTACTGCGTTCAGTACTTGTCCTTTTTTAGCGGTAAAATAATAGCTGTCATAGTTATAGCCTTTCACACGCCCTTTATACGTTGCTGAACTTTCGCCTTTTTTGAATTGTACAGTTTTAGCAACCGTTGGTTTATCATTAGCTGCTAGCGCCGGAACTGTTGATAAAAGTGCGGTCGCAGTAAACACCGCCAAGAATACTTTTTTGATTACTGTTGATAATTGCATTATCAAACTCCTTATTTTTAAATAATAATTTAAATATAACGTTGTCATCAGCACATCGATGATAAAAGTTAGACAAGTTAAAGTACGGTTTGTTGTAACTTTCGGTCAAAAACAACAAAAAAACCCTTTCGGTATCAACCAAAAGGGTTATTAAAAACCTATCGTTTAATTATTTTTTCAATAAATCGCGAATTTCTGTCAATAATTTTTCTTCATTTGACGGTTCTGCTGGTGCTTCTTCTTCTGCCGGTTTTTCACGTTTTAATTTATTCAATGCTTTAATCATCATAAAGATTGCAAAGGCAATAATGACAAAATCAAATACGTTTTGAATAAATGCACCATAGTTTAAAGTCACAGCCGGTGTCTCACCAACAGCTTGCTGTAATACAATATTTAAATCTTTGAAATCAACACCACCGGTGAAAATGCCCAGTACTGGCATCACAATATCGCCAACTAATGAACTAACAATTTTGCCGAAAGCGCCACCGATGATCACACCGACAGCCATATCAACCACGTTGCCACGCATGGCAAATTCACGAAACTCTTTAATCATACTCATAAAATAATCCTTGTGTTTGTATAAAATAACATCAAATCAATTGATGGGCGGTATTATAGTTATAACGTTTTAAATGTAAAGTTATATTTCGATAAAATCGTTTTTTATCATTAATGATAATATTGGTAAATAAGCAATATAAAATAGGTTATATTGCTATTTATTCCACTCATGATGCCAAATCAAATAAAAAATGGTGTAGGCAAAAAGAGTTTTTCAATATCAGGAACTTGTTTTTTATCACTTAAAAATAGCACCACATGATCATTGTCTTCAATCACTATATGATTATGAGCAATAATCACCTCTTCGCCACGCAAGATTGCGCCGATAATACAACCCGCCGGCAATTTCAGCGCAGCAATTTTACGTCCGACTACATTCGAGGTTTCTATATCACCGTGCGCAACCAGCTCTATCGCTTCGGCATTGCCTTTGCGTAGCGCCACCACATTACGCACATCGCCTTTGCGTACATGCCCCAATAATGCTGAAATAGTGGCTTGCTGCGGTGAAAAACCGATATCAATGGTGCCCCCCTGAATCAAATTTAAATAAGCAATTCGTTGAATCAACACCATCGCTTTGGCTGCCCCCAAGCGTTTTGCCAACAACGCTGCCATGATATTGGCTTCATCGTCACTGGTTAGTGCAATGAACACATCAATATTCTCGATATGTTCTTCAAACAACAACGCTTGGTCAGATGCATCTCCGGCAAAGACTAAGGTTTTAGACAATTTTTCTGCCAACTGCTCCGCCCGCTGCGGATTACGTTCAATCAGCTTAACCCGACAGCGATCTTCCAGATATTTTGCCAAACCGGCACCAATATTACCACCGCCGATAATCATCACACGCCGATATGGTCGCTCCAAGCGCTGCAATTCACTCATCACTGCACGAATATAAGGCGTGGCACAAATAAAAACGACTTCGTCTCCAGCTTCAATAATAGTGGAAGCTTGTGGACGAATAGCCCGTTCTTGACGGGTAATCGACACAATGCGCGCATCCAAGTGCGGTAGATGCTCTTTCAACGCCGAAATTGCATAACCGACCAGTGGGCCACCATAATAGGCTTTGACCGCCACCAGACTGATGCGTCCATCGGCAAAATGGGCGATTTGTAACGCGCCGGGATAATCGATCAAACGTGCGATATCGTCAATCACCAGTTTTTCCGGGGCGATAATATGATCGATAGGAATCACATCAGGCTGGAACAAGCGCTCTTTCTCGCGCAAATATTCATTTTCACGGATTCGGGCAATTTTGCTCGGAGTACCGAACAGTGTATAGGCAATTTGGCTGGCGACCATATTCGTTTCGTCGGAGCTAGTGACTGCCACCAGCATATCGGCATCGGCAGCGCCGGCTTCACGCAAAACTCTAGGCGAAGAAGCATTACCCAGAATCACACGCAAATCGAATTTATCTTGCAGATGATTCAAGCGTTCGGAATTGTTATCGATCACGGTAATATCGTTATCTTCACTGACCAGATTTTCTGCCAAGGTTCCACCAACTTGACCCGCACCGAGAATAATGATTTTCATAACCTATCCCTAAATTAAGCTCTTTTGATTAATTTAGCATAAAAAAAGCCGTCGCCACCTTGTTGTTGCGGAAAAAATTGCATAACAGAGGCTTGCCCAAAAATGGCTTCTCGTTTCGCATCGCAATGCTGTGCTAAAAAATAATCAATTTGTTGTTGATTTTCCTGTTTCAACACCGAACAAGTTGCATATAACAAAGTGCCACCAACCTTTAAACGTGCCCAAAGTGCGGTCAAAATTTGCTGTTGCAGCGCACTCAACGCATCAATATCTTGTTCACGACGCAGCCATTTAATATCCGGATGACGGCGAATGACTCCGGTTGCAGAGCAAGGCGCATCGAGCAAAATTCGATCAAACATCACCCCGTCAGCCAGCCACTGCTGCGGTTGGCTGGCATCGCCACAAATCACTTCAGCCTGTTGATTTAGCCGTTGCAAATTCTGCTTAACCCGTTGTAAACGCTGCAATTCCACATCTAAGGCGATCACTTGCGCCTGTGGCGCTAACTCCAAAATATGTGTGGTTTTGCCACCTGGCGCGGCACAAGCATCTAAAATTCGTTCGTGATTTTGCGGTTGTAGCAGCAATCCTGCCCACTGGGCATGACTGTCTTGCACCGTAACCCAGCCTTGCTCAAAGTGCGGTAACTGATTAACGCTGACCGCACTTTGCAAGCGAATCGCACAAGCAGGTTGCTCAGGGCAAATTTCGGCTTGAATGCCTTGCTGAATTAGCCGATCCAAATAGTCTTGTGTTGAGCAATGTTGCGGATTCACTCGCAGCCACATCGGGGGTTTTTGATTATTGGCTTCAACGATTTCACGCCAATGTTGCGGATAATCTTGCTTCAAACGGTTGACCAGCCATTCTGGGTGCAACGTTTGCCAATGTTTATCCACGGTGGCTAAAATGTCCGCCTGCTCACGCAAAAAACGACGCAACACGCCATTGAGCAACGAACGAAAACTGTCGTTTTTTAAGGCACTTGCCGCATTCACCACTTCATCAACCGCTGCATGCGGTGGAATTCGCATATACAGCAATTGATATAGCCCCACCAACAGCAAACAATGCACAATCCGGGTTTTGCCCTTCAGTGGTTTTTGCACCAATAAGCCGATAATCCGCTCTAAGCGTGGCAACACTCGACAAATGCCAAAACAGATCTCTTGTAATAGTGGTTGATCTTGCGGTTTAACTTGATTCGCCATGTCTGGCAGCAAGGCTGACAGTGATTTACCTTGATCCAATACCTGCAATAAAATTTGGGCGGCGACCGCTCTGACCGATAAGTTTTTTTTAATCTGCTTCATTTGATTTATTCCAAACCATCTTTAGGCTAAAACAGTACCGAGCGGGAACCAATCACGGCGCGCATTCAATAACTCCTGCGCTGTCATCGGTTTTTTCCCGGCTGGTTGCAACAGCGTTAAATTTAACACCCCGTCAGCGGTGGCGATCTGAATTCCGTGTTTATCCGCCGCCAAAATTGTGCCGGGCACGTTTTCAACCGACGGCAACACTTGCGCCTGATAAACTTTGACGCTTTGTGGTTGTTGGTTACCGTCTTGCGTCACTAAATAGCTGATCGGCCACGGATTAAATGCGCGAATGCAACGTTCCAATTGGATCGCCGACAATTGCCAATCCAGTTTTGCCTCTTCTTTGCTTAATTTCTGCGCATAATTGCTATGCGCCTCATCCTGTTTTTCCGGCTTAAATTTGCTGCTTTGCAAGCCGTTCAACACCTCAAGCAACGCATTCGGCGCAATTTTCGCCAGTTTTTGATACAGTGACGCCGACGTTTCATCGGCGGCTACCGGACAATGGACTTTATGCAGCATATCGCCGGTATCCAAACCAATATCCATCTGCATAATCGTCACGCCACTTTCCACATCACCAGCCCAAACCGCTCTTTGAATTGGCGCTGCGCCACGCCAACGAGGCAGTAACGAGCCGTGCACATTCAAGCAACCGAAACGTGGTGCGTCCAGCACTGTTTGCGGCAACAGCAAACCGTACGCCACCACCACCATCACATCGGCATTCAGCGCTGCCAATTGCTGTTGCGCTTCAGTATTACGCAGTGACTTTGGTTGATAAACCGGCAAATTATGCTGTTCTGCCAGCTGTTTGACCGCACTTTGCTGCAATTTTTTGCCACGACCTGCCGGTTTATCCGGTTGGGTATAAACTGCAACCACGTTGTGTTGGCTATTGAGTAATGCCTGCAAATGTTGTGCGGCAAAATCCGGTGTGCCGGCGAAGATAATGTTCAAGGGTCTTTGCATAATGTGCTACGCCATCTAAAAATTGTCTGGATATTGAGATAAAACAAATAACCTCTCAATCGAGAGGCTATTGACTGGGTTTATTTTGTATTTAAGCGGTTTTGTTTTTCCATTTTTTGCTTTATCCGTTGTCTTTTTAACGGTGATAAATAGTCCACAAACAACACGCCGTTTAAGTGATCGATTTCATGTTGAATACAGATCGCCAACAACTCATCGGCTTCTAAGGTAAAGGGATTACCATTGCGATCTAATGCTTTCACCGTCACTTTTTCTTTGCGCGGCACTAAACCACGGCAGCCGGGAATCGACAAACAGCCCTCTTCAATCCCAGTTTCCCCGGAGGAAGCCAAAATTTCAGGATTAATCAGCACAATTTGCTGCTGTTTATCGCCTTCAATATCAATCACGATAATTTGACGGTGAATATCCACTTGGGTTGCTGCCAAGCCGATACCTTCGTCGTGATACATGGTGTCGAACATATCGTCGATAATCGCACGTACTGCATCGTCCACCTTTTCGACCCGCACTGCTTTAGTTCGCAAACGCTCATCGGGGTATTTTAATACGGTTAAAATACTCATAAATTTCTCTTACTCTTCCGGATAAAAACTGTTAATCACTTATTTTAGCCACTTTTCGAGCATAAAGGAATAAAAGTGCGGTTAAGCTTCAAAAATATCGCCGTCACGCAGCAAATGCACATCCCCTTTACGCCGCAAAAAACCGCACTTGTCGAAATATTCTATCAGTTGCACTGTCATTTTGCGCCCAAATTGCAGCTGATCGCGTAATTCATTCACCGAAATTTCGCCGTGCTGCTGAATATGCTGTTTAATTTGGCTAGCATACGCCACAACGGTTTCACTCAGAAAAAAACGGTCTTTGATAATGGCAGTCAAATAGCCGAGCTTACCGGCTTTATATAGAAAATTGCGCATTTGTTGCTCGTCCACCGCCAACATTTTTGCTAAATCACGCACCCACAGTGCTTGTTTATCGGCGCTGAAAATCGGCTTAACCTGCTGCCACAACTGCTGTTCGTCACTGGTGAATTCAATTCTATGATCGGGCAGATGTATCCAACCACGTGTTTGTGCCAACTGTCCAGCGTCGATCAACGCCTCAATCAAATGGTAAATCAATTCAATCGGCTGCTTCAAACACGCCATGCGCTGCAAGCGAGCTTTAGAAATTCCCAATTGATCGGTGTGCTGCTGGTGATAAAGCTGCACGGCTTGCAATAGCCGTTGCTGCTGTTGCTGCCGATAATCTTGATCAAATAAATATTGGCGCACTCTTTCAAAACCAAGCTGTTGTTGCAGGTGTGAAAATTGTGGTTCGCTTAGCTGCTCCAACCAGCAAACCGCACTTTTATCCACGCAACCCTGCTGCAAATACAGCGCCAAACGTTGCTGACTGTTTTGGCTGTTTACCAATTGCCACAAATAAGCCAAACGCATTTCGCTACGTTTATAGCGCGTCGGCGAGTTGATTTCCAATACTTTTGCCCCAGCAAGCGTCTGTTTATTGTCGCCGCTGCGGAGAATCAACTTATCGCCAAACAGCAAAAATAACGGCACTTGCAACACCACTTCAGCCAGCACTTTTTCTCCGCTTGCTACGCTGTTTTTTTGCAGCAGCGTCAGTTTGCCGACCGTATGGGTTGCGGCATGATATAGATGAATCGGCTGGCTGGCTTTCAAAGTTTGAATCGGATCGAGCAACAGCGTAATTCGATCACTACTATAAGCTTGATGATGCGAAAACAACCAGTCCCCACGCTCAATTTTGTGTTGCTCCGCAGCACCAAGATTAATGGCTAAACGCTGTCCAGCATAGCCTTGCTGTGCCGCTTGGTTTTGTGCATGAATATTTTTTACCCGCAGCGCTTGTTTCAAATTGGTCGATAAAAGCAGAGCATCGTCCAATGCTACTTGTCCAGCAAACGCAGTACCTGTCACGACTTTTCCTGCACCTTTAATGTGAAAAACACGGTCAACCGCATAGCGGAACGGCTGCTCGCTTTGCTGGCTGTCCACAAGGGTGGCAAGATAATCTCGCAATTCAGCAATACCGAGCCCACTCAACGTGGAAGTAACAAAAACCGCACTTTTACCACTGCTTTGTACTAAAAAAGGATAGCGTTGGAACAGCGTTTGTTGCAATTGATCAGTTTGCGTTTTTGTAACCTTGTCCGCTTTGGTGATCACCAAGATAATTTGTTTAAAATCCAATAATTTGAGCAAGGTTAAATGTTCGTCGGTTTGCGGTTTGATGCCTTCATCGGCGGCAACAACCAGCATCGCATAATTTACCCCACCCAGTCCGGCAAGCATATTGGATAAAAAGCGTTCATGTCCCGGCACATCTATAAATCCCAAAACGTTGCCATTCGCCAACGGCAGATAGGCATAGCCTAAATCAATCGTCATACCCCGTTTTTTTTCTTCCGGCAAATGGGTGGTGTCGGTGCCCGTCAAGGCATGGATAAGTGCGGTTTTGCCGTGATCAACATGCCCGGCGCTGACAATAATCATAGTTCGTCCAAAATGGTTAAAAGTTGTTGCGGATGGGCAACGCTGCGTAGATCAAGCCACAATTTTTGCTGTTCGATTCGTCCGATAATCGGCTGGCTGAGCTGTTTCAACGAGCGGATCAACTGCATTAACTCCTCATTTTTGCCTGAGTGCGGTTGCAGCGTCACCGCAAGTGACGGAATACGATGCATCGGTTGCGATCCGCTACCGATTTGTGCCGAACTGGATTCGATTTGCAGCTGATAATCAGCACTCAGTTTTTCTTGTAGTTTTTGTAACAGTAACTCAGCAACTTGTTGTAATTCATCTAAATTCTGAGTTAATAAACGCAAGGTTGGATTAGTTTTGGTTAAAGTATCCGCAAAAAGATAATCACGCAATGTGGCTTCCAAACCTGCCAAAATCACTTTATCACAGCGCAAAACCCGTTTCAGAGGATGCTGTTGCAAGCGGTCGATCAGCGCTTTGTTGCCGACAATAATCCCAGCTTGTGGTCCGCCCAGTAGTTTATCACCGGAAAATGAGACCAAATCAACCCCGTCAGCCAACATCCTTTGTGGCGTCGGCTCTGCAGGCAGTCCGTAGCGGCTTAAATCAAGCAGCGCACCGCTGCCTAAATCACTGATCAACGGCAAGCCGTGCTGCCGTGCCAATTGTGCCAGTTCCGCTTCGGACACACTTTCGGTGAAACCACAAATTTGGTAGTTACTGCAATGGACTTTCATCAAAAGTGCGGTATTTTCAGTAATATTGTTGTGATAATCTGCTAAACGGGTGCGATTGGTGGTACCAACCTCCACTAATTTGCAACCGGCTTGCTGCATAATATCGGGAATACGAAATGCACCACCGATTTCGATCAACTCGCCACGGGAAATAATCACCTCTTTACCAGAAGCAAATGTCGCCAATAACAACAACACTGCTGCAGCATTATTATTGACGATACAAGCCGCTTGTGCCCCGCACAACTGCGCCAGCAATTCACTGATAGCGTGATCACGATGGCTGCGCTTGCCCTGCTGTAAATCAAACTCCAATGCCACATTTTCTCGCATCGCCGCCAACGCTGCCTGCTGTGCCGCTTCGCCCCACAACGCACGCCCCAAATTGGTGTGCAAAACGGTGCCTGTCAGATTATGGACTTTTTTAATCGCAACCTGCCGCTGCAATTGCAAATTATAACTCAGTTTTTTATACAACACTGAAAAATCACTGAAATAGCGCGGCAATTGCTGTTGTTGCTGAATATGTAAACGTGCTTGTTGCAGCAGACTGCGCAACTGATTCACCACCGCCAAATGCCCAAAACGCTCAATCAGTAGCTCTCCTTGCGGTGTACTTAATATTTTGTCAACGGAAGGCAATAATCGATAAAGAGAATTCATAGTAGCACCGGTTAAAATTATCATCGTGGAATGATTTGATTTTAATGCTATTTTAATTAAAATTCAGTACAATATTGCTACCGAACGCAAAAATCAGAGGAAGATCGTCGTTTCCGGTGAAGCGGCAGGACTTCAAATCCTGTTGAGGCTGCCAGCAGTCTCGGGTGGGTTCAACTCCCATGATCTTCCGCCAACTCAATAAAATCAACCTTCTATAAAAATTGATTTGTCATATCACTTAAGCAATAAATTTGCTTTTCTGATTCGTTGGCGTAATCTATGGCAAATCTCAGCCAATCGATAAATATCATTATGTTTAATTCAGCCTTTATCCTTTACACACTAGGTTCGGTACTGAATAAAATTGCCTATTTATTGCTGTTACCGATCATTACCGCACTTGTCACCAACGGTGACGGTTTAGCCGAATTCAGCCAATCATTTGTTATTATATTATTCTGCTCTTTTTTATTAACTTGGAAAAAACCGAGCAATATGGCACTTCGGGTAAAAGATATGTTGCTGATGACCACCTTAATTTGGGTGATTGTCGGGCTTTTTAGTGCCTTACCGTTTATTTTTATTAAGCATATCTCTTTAACCGATGCTTACTTTGAAACAATGTCCGGCTTAACCACCACCGGTTCCAGTGTCTTAAGCAATTTGAATAACACCGCACCAAGTTTATTAATGTGGCGTTCTACATTGCAATGGATCGGTGGTTTGGGAATGATTGTGATGGCGGTGGCGATTCTGCCGTTTTTAAATGTTGGCGGTATGACATTGTTTCGTAGCGAATCCTCCGATTGGTCAGAGAAAAGCACCCCGCATACTAAAGATATCGCTAAAAATATTATTCGAATCTATATCTTGCTAACTTTTTTATCAATTATTGCTTTTATGCTGAGCGGAATGTCTTTTTTTGACGCGATAAATCATAGTTTTGCCGCACTTTCTACCGGTGGTTTTTCAACACGCGATGCCGGGTTGGCAGATTATTCCAATGCAGCACAATGGGTTTGTGCATTATTTATGTTTTTAGGATCATTGCCGTTTTTACTGTTTTTACAAGCCGCCCAAAAACGAAATTTTAAAATCATCGCATACAACCAACAAATAGTCGGTTTTACGCTGTTTATTGTGGTCATCGGTTTATTTTTAACGTTCTATCTCTATCAACAGCATATTTTTAATTTTAATGACAGCCTACGCTTCAGTTTTTTCTCATTAATCAATATCTTATCTACCAGTGGTTTTACTTTAGTCAATTTTGATACCTGGACTAGCGCCACCACGATTATTCTTGCATTTGCTTTTTTGATCGGTGGCTGTTCAGGATCGACTGCTGGCGGGATTAAAATTTTTCGTTTTCAAATTATTTTCAGTTTATTAAAAATTCAAATTCAAACACTAGTTCATCCCAACAGTGTACATTTGCTGCAATATAACGGTAAAAAAGTACAAAATAACACTTTATTTGCGATTATCACCTTTATATTTTGTTATTTCATCAGTATCTTTGTATTAAGTGTATTATTGGCAATCAGCGGAATGGACTCATTAGATGCACTCAGCAGTGCCGCAACTGCAATCGGCAATGTCGGGCCAGGACTAGGTCCGGCAGTCGGACCTAGTGGCAATTTTGCCAACATTCCAGAAATAGCCAAATGGCTGATGTCTATTGGTATGTTGTTAGGACGATTAGAAATTACCACAATGTTGGTGCTGCTGTTTCCGAGATATTGGAAAATGTAACACTTTAATTAGGAATATTATGAAAAATACGATTTGTATCATCACCGGCAGTACCTTAGGCAACGCTGAATATTTAGCAGAATACTGTGAAGATCAATTACAACAACAAGGTTACAAAACCGCACTTTTGCACGGTCCTGATTGGCAAGCTGTACAAGACTATCGCGAATGGCTGATCATCACCTCTACCCACGGCGCCGGTGAATTGCCGGATAATTTATACCCATTATTTGAACATATCGAAAATGCAGTTGATCAGCTTAATCAACTGCATTTTTCAGTTATCGGACTTGGTAACTCCGATTATGATACTTTCTGTTTTGCGGTTGACAAAGTCGAACGGATCCTGCAAAGCAAACAAGCAAATAAACGTTGCCCTTCGTTGAAAATTGATGTACTACAAAACCTCGATCATGATCAACAAGCTGGCGAGTGGCTGCCAAATTTATACGATCAGCTAAGCAAATCATATTTATCTTAAAAAATTTATCAAAAACTTTTAAAAAAACAGTTGTGGATAACTTAGATCAAATCTGTTTAAAAGCTGTTTTATTTACTTGAATAAAGTTAACATCAACTTTAGTTGTGGATAAAAAGTGTTTTTATCCACAGCAAATTTTGAACAAAACGCGATCTTCTCTACAGCTACCAAAGGATCGCAAGATCTTATTTTAAAACAAAAAAAGGATCTTATTCACAAGATCAAGCTCTGCTAATAATAACAATAATAAGATCTTTATATATAAAAAGATCTTTATTTAATTATTCACGATCTTTTCCCACACCGCTGTTTTAGATCACGGATCGTTACGATAAATTCCCTTTAACGATCCAACTAAATTCAGTAGAATAGCCCACAATTTTACAATCGATAGATCAAAATCCGTCGATAGTTCTCAAAATCAACAAGGCTTTTTATGATTTATACTGACAGTTATGATGTGATCGTCGTGGGCGGTGGTCATGCAGGTACCGAAGCAGCGCTTGCCCCTGCTAGAATGGGATTAAAAACACTACTATTAACCCACAATGTTGATACGTTAGGACAAATGTCTTGTAATCCTGCAATTGGTGGGATCGGCAAAGGACATTTAGTGAAAGAGATCGATGCGATGGGTGGATTAATGGCAATCGCAGCGGATCAAGCGGGGATCCAATTTCGGACGTTAAACAGCAGTAAAGGCCAGGCAGTACGCGCAACGCGTGCCCAAGCTGATCGGGTTTTATATCGTCAGGCGGTGCGGATCACGCTGGAAAATCAAGAAAATTTGGATATTTTTCAGCAGGAAGTGATCGATATTATTTTAGATCAAGATCGTGTCAGCGGTGTTAAAACCAAAATGGGACTGACGTTCCATGCCCGCTCGGTGATCCTGACCGCAGGTACCTTTTTAGCCGGTAAGATCCATATTGGTATGCAAAATTATGTTGGTGGTCGAGCCGGTGATCCGGCGTCGATCATGTTGGCTGATCGTTTGCGTGAACTGAATTTACGGGTTGATCGCCTGAAAACCGGCACTCCGCCACGACTAGATGCACGTACGATTGACTTTTCAGTATTAGAAAAACAGCATGGTGATGCGGTATTGCCAGTCTTCTCTTTTATGGGATCGGTGGATCAACATCCCCGCCAGATTCCTTGCTACATCACTCATACCAATGAAAAAGCCCATGATCTAATTCGGGCTAATTTAGATCGCAGCCCAATGTATGCCGGAGTGATCGAAGGAATCGGTCCACGCTACTGCCCGTCGATCGAAGATAAAGTGATGCGCTTTGCTGAACGTAACAGTCATCAGATCTATTTGGAACCGGAAGGATTGACCAGTAATGAGATCTACCCGAACGGAATCTCGACCAGCTTGCCGTTTGATGTGCAAATGGGGATCGTCAATTCGATGAAAGGCTTGGAAAAAGCACGGATCATGAAGCCCGGTTATGCGATTGAGTACGACTATTTTGATCCGCGAGATCTAAAACCGTCGTTGGAAACCAAAACGATCAACGGGTTATTTTTTGCTGGACAGATCAACGGTACTACCGGTTATGAAGAGGCAGCGGCGCAAGGATTATTAGCAGGAATCAATGCAGGCTTGTTTGTACAGCAAAAACCGGCGTGGTATCCGCGCCGTGATCAAGCCTATCTGGGCGTATTAGTTGATGACCTTTGTACCTTAGGCACTAAAGAGCCATATAGGGTATTTACCTCCCGTGCCGAATATCGTCTGCTGCTGCGTGAAGATAATGCTGATCTGCGTTTGACCCCGATTGCCAGAGAATTGGGATTAATTGATGAAGCACGTTGGACACGTTTTAATCAGAAACTGGAAAATATTGCACAAGAACAACAGCGTTTGCGCCAAATTTGGATTCACACTCAATCAGCTCATTTAGCGGAAGTGAATAGTATTTTGAATACCCCATTAACCCGTGAAGCCAGTGGTGAAGATCTGTTGCGTCGCCCGGAAGTGGATTATAAAAAACTGACCGCACTTTCGGCCTTCGCACCGGCATGTGCCGATGTTGAAGCTGCAGAACAGGTTGAAATTTCAATTAAATATCAAGGCTATATTGAACATCAGCATGAAGAAATTGCACGGCATAAGCGGCATGAAAGCACAACTATTCCGGATAATTTCGATTATGACAAAGTCAGCGGGCTATCCAATGAAGTGCGGTTAAAACTGACCCAGCATCGTCCGGTATCGATTGGACAGGCATCACGGATTTCAGGTGTTACACCGGCAGCTATCTCTATTTTGCTGGTTAACTTAAAAAAGCAAGGTATGTTAAAACGTGGTGATGAATGAAATTGTATAACCGATTAGATCAACTATTGGCGCAAACCGCACTTTCGCCCACCGATCAGCAAAAACAGCAGCTAGTGACTTTTGTTGAATTATTGGATAAGTGGAATAAGGCTTATAATCTGACTTCGGTGCGCGATCCGCACGATATGTTAATCAAACATATTCTGGATAGTCTGGTGGTGAGCCCTTATTTACAAGGCAAACGTTTTATTGATGTCGGCACTGGTCCTGGCTTGCCAGGGATTCCATTGGCAATTATTAATCCCGATCAGCACTATTTTTTGTTGGACAGTTTAGGCAAGCGAATTACCTTCATCCGTCAGGTGATCCGTCAGTTAGGATTGACTAACGTAATGCCAATTCAAAGCCGTGTTGAGCAATATCAGCCCGAAGTGCGGTTTGATGGTGTACTTAGCCGTGCATTTGCTTCATTAAAAGATATGACTGAATGGTGTCAGCATTTGCTTGATCAATCTGGGCACTTTTATGCTTTGAAAGGAATTTATCATCCGGACGAATTACAGCCGTTGGATCTGCAATTTCAGTTACAGCAAAAGATAAAATTGATGGTGCCGGAACTGGTCGGCGAAAGGCATTTAGTGATTTTGTCCAAGACGGATAAACAATAAATTAGGTTTCATTATTGAGTGAAAAATAGCAATCCGTATTTTATTGTGATAAAAAAGTAAAAAAATTTTAATAAATGTTAACTGAATAACATTTTTAACGGCTTTAATCGTTGCAATAATTAAATCTGACCGTATAATTTAACCTGTTTTGTTAGCGCGGAAATTACCCCGTTTTAGGTAGTTTTTTAACACTAGGCATAACTTCACCTGAAGAATAAAACGATGATTTTGGTGAATAGGAAATCAGATGTCAGCGGTATTGGATAGAAACAGAAAACGTTATCATAAAGCGTTTATTATCGAACTGGCATTAATCCTAATTGTTTATGCATTAATCCGATTGTTACAACCCGCATTCTCTTTTTCGTTTTTATTGGGCGCTTTGATTGGTTGGTTGCCGCAACTGGTATTGGTTGTTTATGTATTTTATCTGCGTACAAACTTGCAATCGGAACATAAGTTAAAAGCGTTGTATCAAGGAGAAGCGATTAAAATAGTTTTAACTATTATTTTATTATTGCTGGTTTTTATTAACATTGATTTAGCGCCGCTAGCGTTTTTTGCCGGCTATTTTGGTTTAATATTGCTTAATAATCTTTTACCTTTTGTACTGCAAAAGCATGCAGAAAGTAAAATCAACTCACTTACGAAGTAGGAAATTGTATGGCTGCCGAAGGTTCATCTCAAACTTCTATTGAATATATCCAACACCACCTTTCGTTTCTCACCCATGGCGACGGTTTTTGGTCAATCAATCTTGACTCGATTTTCTTTTCTGTTCTTTGTGGTTTTCTGTTTCTTTTCATTTTTAGAAAAGTGGCGAAAAAGGCGACCAGCGGGGTTCCGGGAAAACTGCAATGTGCGGTTGAAATGTTGGTCGAATGGGTCGACGGCGTTGTCAGGGATAATTTCCAAGGCAGTCGCAACTTTATCGGACCGCTGGGTTTAACCGTATTTGTCTGGGTATTGTTAATGAACACCATCGACTTGGTACCGGTCGATTATCTACCGCAAGTTGCGCATGCATTGGGTTTTGAATATCTGCGCGCCGTGCCGACTGCCGATATGAACATCACGTTCGGAATGTCGATAGCGGTCTTTTTCCTGATTATTATTTATACTGTAAAATCCAAAGGCTTCGGCGGGTTGGTGAAAGAGTATACCATGCACCCGTTCACCCACCCTATTTTTATTCCGGTCAACTTTTTGCTGGAAACCGTAACCTTATTAGCCAAGCCGGTTTCTTTAGGCTTGCGTCTGTTCGGTAACTTATATGCTGGAGAATTGATTTTTATTCTGATTGCACTGACCTACTCCGCCAATTATCTGGTCGGCGGCTTGGGCGTCGGTTTGCATCTGGCTTGGGCTATCTTCCATATTTTGATCGTTATTTTGCAAGCCTTTATTTTTATGATGCTGACCATCGTGTACATCAGTATCGCTTATAATAAAGCGGAACATTAAGTCTTTGACTAAACATACGTTTTTAATTGATAAACAATTTATTTTAACCCGGCAATTTTGCCAACACTTAACTTAAACATGGAGAAACTCATGGAAACTGTAATCACGGCAACAATTTTCGCTTCTGCAATTATGATTTCAATTGCGGCATTGGGCACAGCAATCGGCTTTGCACTATTAGGCGGTAAATATATGGAGTCTGCTGCCCGTCAACCGGAATTGGCTAACTCTTTGTTGACCAAAATGTTCATCGTGGCAGGTTTACTTGATGCGATTTCAATGATTGCGGTTGGTATTGCGCTGTACTTCATCTTCGTCAGTCCGTTTACTGCGTTATTAGGTTAATTTTTTGGGTTACAGCCGAATGAAGGCTGTAGCTACCTATAACCATTATTGAGGAGGACGTTGTGGATATTAACGCAACACTAATTGGACAATCGATTGCATTCTTGATTTTTGTCTTGTTCTGCATGAAATTTGTCTGGCCACCGGTTATTAAAGCGATCGAAGAGCGCCAATCCGGTATTGCCAATGCTTTGGCAGCAGCCGAAGCGGCTAAAAAAGAGCAATCTGATACTAAGGTTTTGGTTGAACAAGAGCTGAATAGTGCCAAAAAACAAGCGCAAGAGATTGTTGATTTAGCCAACAAACGTCGCAATGAAATTTTGGACGAAGTGCGGTCTGAAGCAGAATCGTTGAAAGCTAAAATTATCGAGCAGGGCTATAGTGAAATTGAAGCTGAACGTAAACGTGCGCAAGAAGAATTACGCGTCAAAGTAGCTTCTTTGGCAGTGGCTGGAGCAGAGAAGATTGTCGGTCGTTCGATTGATGAAGCGGCTAACAGCGACATTATTGATAAATTAGTTGCAGAGCTATAGGAAGGTGGGGCTAATGTCAGAATATATCACAGTCGCACGCCCCTATGCTAAAGCTGCATTTGACTTTGCGGTTGAACAAAACAGAATTGACGCATGGCAAGCCATGTTGGGTTTTGTTGCCGAAGTGGCAGAAAATGACGATATTAAACATTTTTTAAAAGAGTCTTTTTCACCGCAGAAAGTCGCCAAGACTTTCATTGATATATGTGGCGATCAGCTGGATCAATATGGGCAGAATTTTATCCGTTTAATGGCAGAAAATAAGCGCGTAATGGCACTTCCTGAGGTATTTAAACTGTTTCAGGAGCTTGTCGATCAATATAAATCGCTGGCTAATGTTGAAGTGATTTCCGCCGAACCATTAACGCAGAAACAACAACAAAATATTCTCCAGGCAATGGAAAAAAGACTTGCCCGCAAAGTGAAATTAAATTGCAGCATTGATAAAAATCTGATTGGCGGCGCGATTATCCGTACCGATGATTTGGTTATCGACGGCAGCAGCCGTGGTCAATTAAATCGTCTGGCCAATGAGTTGCAATTGTAAGAGGAATAGAAAATGCAACTGAATTCTACAGAAATTAGTGAACTGATTAAAAAACGGATTGCCGATTTTAATGTGACGAGCGAAGCTCGCAACACCGGTACCATCGTTTCAGTAAGTGATGGGATTATCCGTATCCACGGCTTGAGCGATGCAATGCAAGGGGAAATGATTGCATTGCCGGGCAACCGCTTTGCTATTGCGTTGAACTTAGAAAGAGATTCTGTCGGTGCGGTGGTGATGGGACCTTATTCCGATTTAGCCGAAGGCATGGAAGTGCAGTGTACCGGGCGTATTTTGGAAGTGCCGGTCGGACGTAACTTATTGGGTCGTGTAGTGAATACGCTAGGGCAACCGATTGACGGCAAAGGCGAAATTATCGCTGATGCCTATTCGCCGATTGAAGTGATTGCACCGGGCGTTATCGATCGTAAATCGGTCGATCAGCCGGTACAAACCGGATATAAAGCGGTTGACTCCATGGTGCCGATTGGACGTGGTCAACGCGAATTGATTATCGGTGACCGTCAAACCGGCAAAACTGCATTAGCAATCGATGCGATCATCAACCAACGTGATTCCGATATTAAATGTATCTATGTGGCAGTCGGGCAGAAAGCCTCGACTATCGCTAACGTGGTGCGTAAATTGGAAGAGCACGGTGCGCTGGAAAATACTATCGTAGTCGTTGCCTCAGCGGCTGAATCGGCGGCATTGCAATATTTGGCTCCGTATTCCGGCTGTGCAATGGGCGAATTTTTCCGTGACAACGGTGAAGATGCGCTGATCGTTTATGATGATTTGTCGAAGCAAGCGGTTGCTTACCGTCAAATCTCGTTGTTATTACGCCGTCCACCGGGTCGTGAAGCGTTCCCAGGCGATGTATTCTATCTGCACTCCCGTCTGTTAGAACGGGCAGCGCGGGTGAGTGCGGAGTATGTTGAGAAATTTACCAACGGGCGCGTGAAAGGCAAAACTGGTTCTTTGACCGCACTTCCGATCATTGAAACCCAAGCCGGTGACGTATCGGCGTTTGTTCCGACTAACGTAATCTCGATTACCGATGGTCAGATTTTCTTGGAATCTGATTTGTTTAACTCCGGGATCCGTCCGGCGGTTAACCCAGGGATTTCGGTTTCGCGGGTTGGTGGTGCTGCACAAACTAAAGTGGTTAAAAAATTGGCTGGCGGAATTCGTACCGCACTTGCTCAATACCGTGAATTGGCGGCGTTTGCTCAGTTTGCCTCCGATTTGGATGAGGCGACCCGTAAACAGTTGTCGCACGGTCAAAAAGTTACCGAGTTATTGAAACAAACTCAATATTCACCGTTAAGCGTTGGTCAACAAGCCTTGGTGTTGTTTGCAGTGGAGTTCGGTTATCTGGATGATGTGGAATTGGATCGTATCGCCTCTTTTGAAAGCAGTTTATTCGACTTTGCCAACAACAACGAAGCGGAATTCTTAAAACAGCTTTCTGCAACCGGCGACTATAACGATACTATCAAAGATAAATTAAAATCTATCTTAGATAATTTCAAAGCTAAAGGTGCATGGTAATAGCGAACGCTAACGGAGAGATGAAATGGCAGGTGCGAAAGAGATCAGAACCAAAATTGCCAGTGTGAAAAGCACGCAAAAAATCACCAAGGCAATGGAAATGGTTGCAGCCTCAAAAATGCGCAAAACGCAGGAACGCATGTCTTCTTCACGTCCGTATTCTACAGCAATACGCAACGTAATTAGCCATGTTTCCAAAGGTAATATTGAATATCGTCACCCTTTTTTGGTGGAACGTGAAATCAAAAAAGTCGGTTTTTTGGTTATCTCGACAGACCGTGGTTTGTGCGGTGGTTTAAATGTTAATTTGTTTAAAACCGCACTTAGCGAGTTTAAACAGTGGAAAGACAAGCAAGTCAATGTAGAGATTGCACTGCTAGGGTCGAAAGCTATCGGCTTTTTCCACTCGTTGGGCTTGACGATTCGTGGCCAAACCTCCGGCATGGGTGATACCCCGTCGGTGGAACAAATAGTCGGCATTGCCAATACGATGTTTGATAGTTATAGCAGCGGTGAATATGACGCCATTTATATTGTCTATAACAAATTTATCAATACGATGGCGCAGAAGCCGGTGGTGCAGCAGTTGATTCCATTACCGGAGCTGGAAGAAGACGAACTCACAACTGAAAACAGCTGGGACTACCTGTATGAACCAAATTCCAAATATCTGTTGGATAAACTGCTGACCCGTTATTTGGAAGCGCAGGTTTATCAGGCAGTGGTCGAAAATTTGGCGTCAGAACAGGCGGCACGGATGGTGGCGATGAAGTCGGCAACGGATAATGCCGGTAACTTGATTAACGACTTGCAGTTGGTTTACAACAAAGCTCGTCAAGCCAGTATTACAAATGAATTAAACGAAATTGTTGCCGGTGCGGCGGCAATTTAATGAAAAAGTAGAGGATCGGTAATGGCAACAGGAAAAATTGTACAAATCATCGGTGCCGTCATTGACGTTGAATTTCCACAAGATGCAGTGCCAAAAGTATATGATGCGCTAAAAGTGGAAACCGGGTTAACCCTTGAAGTTCAACAACAATTGGGTGGCGGAATCGTGCGTTGTATCGCAATGGGTTCGTCAGACGGCTTAAAACGTCATTTGAGCGTCAGCAACACCAATAACCCGATTTCGGTGCCGGTTGGGGTGAAAACTCTCGGCCGTATTATGAATGTGTTGGGTGAGCCAATTGATGAATTAGGCCCGATTGGGGCAGAAGAGAACTGGTCAATCCATCGTGAAGCGCCAAGTTATGAAGATCAATCTAATAGTGCCGAACTTTTGGAAACCGGTATCAAAGTTATCGACTTGGTATGTCCGTTTGCCAAAGGGGGGAAAGTTGGCTTATTTGGTGGTGCCGGTGTAGGTAAAACCGTGAATATGATGGAGTTAATCCGTAATATCGCGATTGAACACTCCGGTTATTCGGTATTTGCCGGCGTGGGTGAACGTACCCGTGAGGGTAATGACTTCTACCACGAAATGCAGGATTCCAACGTATTGGATAAAGTATCACTGGTGTACGGTCAAATGAATGAGCCACCAGGCAACCGCTTGCGTGTAGCGTTGACTGGGTTAACGATGGCGGAAAAATTCCGTGATGAGGGGCGTGATGTATTATTCTTCGTGGATAATATCTATCGTTATACCTTAGCCGGAACCGAAGTATCCGCACTTTTAGGTCGGATGCCGTCTGCGGTAGGGTATCAGCCGACGTTGGCGGAAGAGATGGGCGTATTGCAAGAGCGGATCACCTCGACCAAAACCGGCTCCATCACCTCAATTCAGGCGGTGTATGTACCGGCGGATGACTTGACTGACCCATCTCCGGCCACAACTTTTGCTCACTTGGATGCCACCGTGGTATTAAGCCGTCAAATTGCCTCGTTGGGGATCTATCCGGCGGTGGATCCGTTGGACTCCACTTCGCGCCAATTAGATCCGTTAGTAGTAGGTAAAGATCACTACGAAGTGGCACGTGGCGTACAATCAACCTTACAGCGTTATAAAGAGTTGAAAGACATTATTGCGATTTTGGGTATGGACGAGTTATCTGAAGATGATAAATTGGTCGTTGCCCGTGCGCGTAAAATCGAGCGTTTCTTATCGCAGCCGTTCTTCGTGGCGGAAGTATTTACCGGTTCTCCGGGTAAATATGTATCGCTAAAAGATACGATTGCCGGTTTTAAAGGAATTTTGGACGGCGAATACGATCATATTCCGGAACAAGCGTTCTATATGGTTGGTTCAATCGACGAAGTCTTAGCAAAAGCTGAGAAAATGTAATCACTCCCTAGGGTATGTGAGTAATAACAGAACTGAAGGAGAATAACATGGCATCTTCATTTGAACTGACTGTAGTTAGTGCGGAGAAACAGATTTTCCATGGTGAGGTCAATAGTATTCAGGTTTCCGGTATTGAAGGGGATCTGGGTATTTTACCGGGGCATACTCCGTTGTTGACCGAAATAAAACCCGGTGTGCTGCAAATCAAGCAGGAAAGCGGACAGGAGATTATTTATATTTCCGGCGGTTTTCTCGAAGTGCAGCCAACTACAGTAACGGTGCTAGCCGATACCGCGATTCGTGGTGATGAACTGGATAAAGATCGGATTCTGGCTGCCAAACGTCGTGCTGAGGAAAATACGCATGCGAAACACGGCGACGTGGATTATTCTTTGTTATCATCGAAATTATCGCGTGAATTGGCTAAATTACAAGCCTATGAATTAACTGAAAAATTAACAAAATCTAAACGCTAATTTTTTCAGTCGATTGCAAAACCCGTCATTTTTAAAACTGGCGGGTTTTATTTTTGTAGGCAATTATCTGATTGCTGAAAAATTTCCAAGCTAAAACCATAAACGCAAAAACCAGAAAAATCAGCGGTTGTAAGGCAATGCCTTTGGTTGACCAATAGTAGTGAATAATCGCTAACACAATAGCCAGATTGCTGAGTTGGTGCAGGATAAACCAGTTTTTTGCCAGTTTGCGGCGTAGAATCGGGATTGAGCTAGTGGCAGGTAGCAGAAAAAAAAGAAATCCTAGCATACCGGCAACCAGATAAGGACGCTTTATAATCTCGCTTAAAAACAGATGGTAATCAAATGCCAATTCCAACGCTAAATAACTTAAAATATGCAAGCTTAACCAAAACAATCCCCACAGCCCTAATGTTTTATGCAGCGCCAGTAGACGTCCCTTGCCGTATAACCGGTTAATAATTCGTAAACTAAACAGGGCGGTAAAAAGATAAAGTGCGGTCAGACCCAAAAAATGGATCAGTTCTTTAATCGGATCTGCGCCGAATATCAGGCTTATATCGCCATAATTCAGGACATAA
Source organism: Testudinibacter crocodili (assembly GCA_006228005.1). GTDB lineage: Bacteria > Pseudomonadota > Gammaproteobacteria > Enterobacterales > Pasteurellaceae > Chelonobacter. Next base: position 2,174 of record VDHG01000024.1, on the reverse strand, counting down.
CCTAGCCATAATAACGGCAATAAACCGGCGCAGTGGATTGCAAGGCGTAAAAATGTAAACATTAAAAATTCGCCTTTAAATCTAAACCTCGATAAAGCCACGCCACGTCGTCGGCATAACCGTTAAATGGTAACGTGGCTTGGCGTTTGCTGGAAAACAGCCCGCCACTGCCGATAATTCGCTCGCTGGCTTGTGACCAACGTGGGTGATCAACTGCAGGATTGACATTGGCGTAAAAACCATATTCGTTCGGGGCGAGGCGCTGCCAAGTATTCAGCGGTTGCTGTTCGGTCAAGGTGATTTTGACAATCGATTTAATGCTCTTGAAGCCGTATTTCCAAGGTACAACCAAACGTATCGGTGCGCCATTTTGTGGTAACAAATCTTTGCCGTATAACCCTGTCGCCATTAAGGTCAGCGGGTGCATGGCTTCTTGTATCGTCAACCCTTCAACATAGGGATAATCTATACCGCCGCCAACATAGCGATCACGCTGTCCCGGCATTTGTTGTGGATCGTACAGGGTTTCAAAGCGCACATATTTGGCATTAGCGGTCGGATCGGCTAATTTGAGTAATTGATTCAATTCAAATCCAAGCCATGGCACCACCATTGACCAGGCTTCAACGCAGCGAAAACGGTAGATTCGCTCTTCTGTGGCAAAACGTTGGTGCAGGTCATCCCAATCTAGGGTAAGCGGATTGTTGACTTCGCCATCTATCGTTAGCTTCCACGGGTTGGTTTTGAATGATTTGGCATAACGTTGCGGATCTTGTTTACTAACGCCGAATTCATAGAAATTATTATAACCGATAATATTTTCTTCCGGGGTTGACTTTAATGAAGTTGTTTGCGTGCTGCTATTGTCCGCATAGACAACATTAGGCAGTAATAAACTGCTTCCGCCTATGCCAAGTGCGGTCAGGATTTTACGCCGTTGATGAAAAATCTGTTCGTCGGTAATATCATTTTCCAGTAATTTTTTCATACTTCCCCCTTGTTTGATACTTAGATAGAAGTAATCAATAAAAGTTCGCTGGATTGATAGGTATTTTAGTGTAAAAGAAACCGTTTATAGTCGCATAAATACGACAATCTAGGAGGAAAATAGAAAATGGATAACATATCAGGACGGTCTTCCCCGTCCTGATAACATATTGTTATTAAAAGTAAAAAGTGCGGTGCTCGATTATTTTATGACACCGCACGCCATTCTGGCGCCACCGCCGCCCAGTGGCGCGGGGTGATCGGCATGGTTATCACCACCGGCATGGATCATGATTGCGCGATCTTTAATTTCATCAAGGGATTTCAAACGTGGCGCCAACACCGGATTAGTTGCGGTGCCGTCGGCATTGACGCTTAATGCCGGCAAATCGCCTAAGTGGGCATCATCTTGCCAAGGAAAGCCGTGTTTATTGGTATTTTTCGGATCCCAATGTCCGCCTGCCGCCAAGCCGGCAACCAATTTGCCGTCTTTTTCCTGCGGTTGGCAACTCGGGTTTTGGTGAATATGGAAACCGTGCAGACCAGCGCTCAGACCGTGCAACTCAGGAGTGAATACCAGTCCGTAGGCAGATTCGGTGACAATGATTTTTCCGACATCTTTATTGCCGTTTGCCGGATCGAGCAGCTGCACCTGAATGGTCAGACCGTCATCATGCTGGTGGTTGTGTGCCGCTACCGTCATCGGTAAGGCAAAAGCAGAAAGCGAAAGTGCGGTAATCAGTAGTGTTTTTTTCATAATCTCTCCTATAATGGCAGTCTTAGCACGCAAATAATATACGCCAAAGTACCGTTTAGAAATTAAACGGACTGTTACACAATAAAGTAAAATTGCACTTAGCTTAAGTGATCACGCTCACAAAATAGAAAAATCCCTTTGTTTAAGACTAGGGTCTGTTGATCTTTGTTTATATTTTGAGTTGTCGTTTAAAATGAGCACAATCTAGGCGTAAGCCGAAATCAATAGTGGGACTATTGATGAGGATTACAACGACGAGTGTGCTCATTTTAAACACAATCCGTAGGAGGTATAGTAGACAAAATGGTTGCTAAAAAGTGGGCTAAAGCCTTATAGTAATTGGCTTTAACCCACTTTTTTGAAATATGAATAAAAAATTGCCCTTTCTGCCAAAATCAAAATATTCGCAAATATGGTGTTCGTAATAATA
>VDHG01000023.1 GCA_006228005.1 Testudinibacter crocodili | reverse complement strand
TTTTTGTCTACTATGCCCCATAATGCCGAATGTTACCATTCGGCATTTATTTTTGTCCTTTAAGCCGATATTTCAGACATTTCAAGGTGGAATCATTAACAAGCTGCATCTGGCTAACGCAGTAATTTTTCGCCATATTCATACACCTGTTGCAATAACGCCAGTTTTTCAGGATTATTTTGGTGTTGTTCGCCTAATTGCTGCAACGATTGCACAAAGGTTTCTGCATTTTTCTCTAGCTTCAAAGTGCGGTATTTTTGCCATTTGATCTGCTCGGCACGGTTCAACGTGCGGTAGAAATGGCGAGCGCGGTAGTGGAACAGCAACTCCGGAATCCGTTTGTCTTCAAAGGTTAAATCCGGGTTTTTTAACTGCTCGGCATCTAAAGTGCGTAGAATTTGCAAATTGCGTTTATCTGCATCACTGAAAAAGCCATGGTAAAGTGCGGTTTCCACATTCAAATCGTCGACATATTCACGTTGTTCGCTGAAAATGGCGATCACTTTGTCACGAATTTCATAGGATTGCAACAACCGTTGCTGATTGTGCAGGCATTGTTCGCGATCAATCCCCAAGCGTTCCGCACTTTGTGGCAATAGTGTTTTTTCAGGGGCAACAATCGGGCACTTATTGATATGCACCAATTTTAGCGGTACTGGCAAAATCCCTTGCGCCTCCAACTCCGCTTTTTTGCTGTATAACCGCACTTTTAAGGTCTCGGCATCAAGGCTTAACAAATCGCTGAGATCGGCTGTTAAATCGCACACAATCACCGCATTATTATTGCTCGGATGCCACGCCAACGGAGCGACCAGTGCGGTATTGCCACGATAGTTGCCGAGCATGCCGGAAACGTGCACCAACGGCGTCATATTGGCGGTGTCGATTAATGCCTCGACCGCTTTTTTGCTACGCAGATTGAAAAAATAGTCGAACAAGCGCGGCTGTTGGGCTTTGACCAATTTCGCCATTTCAATTGTGGCATATACGTCCGCCATCGCATCATGTGCATTACTGTGCTCAATTCCGTTGGCTAGCGTTAAACGATCTAATTTAAATGACGGCAAGCCGTTTTCGTCATACACCCAGTTGATCCCTTCCGGACGCAAGGCATAACAGGCCCGCAGCACGTCCAGCAGATCCCAACGGGAATTGCCATTTTTCCAACTGTATTCATAAGGATCGATAAAATTACGATAAAAGGTGTAGCGGGTCATTTCGTCATCGTAACGAATGCTGTTATAGCCCATCACGCAAGTATTCGGCTGTGCAAACTCTTGTAAAATGCGTGCAGCAAATTCCGGTTCGGATACGCCTTTTTCATTACATTCTTGTGGGGTAATGCCCGTTACCAACACCGCTTCCGGCGCGGGCAAATAATCGTTGGTTTGCTTGCAATACACCATCACCGGTTCGCCGATAATATTAAAATCCGCATCAGTACGAATCCCAGCAAACTGCGCCGGGCGATCACGCGCCGGATCAATGCCGAAACTTTCGTAGTCGTAAATAAAAAAGCTGAAATCCGCCATGCTTAACCCACTAATTTATCCAAATAAAACAAACAGATAATTGATATAATCCCTAACCCCACGCCGATCGCGTTGGCTTTGTTGATTTTTTCTTTAAACAACCATGCGCCGGTCAGCGTGCCTAAACAGATTACCCCGATATTCATACCGGCAAAGACCAAGGTCGGGTTGTCGCTATAGCTCTGATGCGCTTTGATATAAAACAGAATATTCATAAAATTCAGCACCCCGAGCAGCAAACCGGCTAACATGCTTTTACCGTGCCAACGGGTCTGTTTTATCAGCAAATAGATGAAAATCACACATGCCGCCAAGCAAAACGACACAAACAGCGTCAACGGAAATGCACTACCGCTCTTTGCCATTTGTTTAAACAGAATATCGATCACACCATAGCCGAGCCACACCAACAGCAGATTGAGCCAACCTTTGCCGACCGCACTTTCTCCAATATTTTGTTGTTGCTCATCTTTTTTCCATAACAAACATAAAAGTGCGGTAAACGCCAATACAAGACTAACCGCACGGCTGCCGCTCAAGACTTCGTTAAAAATGGTAAACGAGGCTAAAATCGGTAAAAACAGCGATAACCGCTGTGCCGCGTCAGAGCGCACAATGCCCGCACTTTCCACTGCTTTCGACATCACGATAAACACCGTCGGCAGCAAAATCCCTAAGGCTAAAAACAGATAGGAATCATCATGTTGCGCCACCACTTCGCCTAACGATTGCCCGGCAAAATTGGGCTTCAAAAAATAATAACTCAAGCCGATCGCCATAAGATAATTAAAGGCAATCGCCTGAGCGATTTGAATATTCTGCCGGCGTGCCACTTTCAAAAACACCGACACGAGCACGCTGCAAAGCACAGCAATGGCAAGATTGTGCATTTAAATTCCTTGTTTGTTAATTCTCAAGCTACCAAGTTATCAAAGAAGTATAATATTATCTTTGCTCAAGCTCTTTCAATGTCTTACCATTTTCATCTTTCCAATAAATACGCCCATTTACATGTCCTCCTAAAACAAAAGAGGCTGCGTATGATGGGCTTTTAAATAGAATATTTTCTTGTAACTGGCCATTAATAATTGAACTATTTTTTCTTAATTCTGCAATTGTAGTTGGAATAGTTTGCGAATCAATTTGTTCTATCTGACTACCTTTTAAAACAATAAATCCTTCAGCAGTTTGCTTGCATTGCGCTTGAATTTGTTGCTTACTTTTTTTACTAAACCGTGTCAAAGTTAACAATAAATCATCGTTGTTTATATTTTGCTGAATCGACTGTGGTATCTGAATTAGTGGTTCAAATAACTTAAAACCTAATACTCCCATCACCACTTTTGCATTTTCAACAAATTCAAAAAGCTCACTCTCTTTTTCTTCAGTAATATTGCCTAAGCTCGGTTCAGCCGCATTTTTTATATTAAATCTACTACATTCTTTGGCTAATTTATAAAAATGATGTTCAAGAAAACTAATTTCTGTTTGTCCGAATGAATTATTTGATGTGGTTAAAACTACAGCTTGCACCCAATAATCGTTATTTGGATTGCGTTTATGTTCTTGCAAGCGATATAAAATTCCCTCACCCATTTTCCTCACGCCAGCCTGCCCGATATACACCATATCACGACCATTCGCTTCATCTGTGCCAAATAAAAAATAAACACCACTCTGTTTTAAATCATCACGCTCACGACATAACTCCAATGCTGTTCTTGGAATACGATAAGATACACCAGTCCAGTTTGCCATCGTGCATTTCACTCTTCCAGAAGGTGTACCGTCCATTAGAAAGACATTTAAGTTTTTACCTTGTTTTCTCATAACATACTCTATTATTTAATCAAAGTGCGGTCATTCTGCCTGTTCATAATAATACGATTGTTCAATCCCTTTGATAAACACTGCACGATCATCGATTTTATCGGTTAAGGCATTTTGCAATAGAAATCGGATTTCCAAATCATTTACCGGGCTGCGTTCCATCGCCTGTAAATATAAATGCTTATCCACCTTTTCCCAATCAACCACTTTGTCTAAACGTTTTTTAAAAATCAGATCAAGCCAAATGCGGGTGGCGCGTCCGTTGCCTTCTAAAAACGGATGTGCCACATTCATTTCCACGTATTTTTCAATAATTTGTTCAAAACTGTCTTCAGGCATTTTTTCAATCGCGGCAAGGGCGGCTTTGAGATATAACGCATTAGCAAAACGAAAATTGCTTTTTGAGATATTTAACTCTCGGATCTGACCGGCAAAGTCATATAAACCGTCAAATAAATAACGGTGAATTTGCTGCAAGCCTTTCGTCGTACCGATTTCCAACTGATGAATCGCCCCAGAATCATACAGATCATAGGCTTTTTGCTTACTGAGTTGATCGATTTGTTGTGTGTTCATCTGTTCTACACTTAAAAAAGAGATTTAGGGCGTACAGAATACGCCCCTATAATTCACAACCGCACTTTGCCCTACTCCGTCGCCCCAAATCCGCGCAAGCCGACCACATGCACATATTCATGATTATGCGCGATTTTACGCACCAGTTTATAGGTGGTGCCTTTTTCCGGGCTGATATTTTCCGGCGCGGCGATCAGAAGCTGCATATCGAGGCGTTCGCACAGTTCGAACAGAGTTGAGATCGATTTGGCATCGAGGCGGGCGGCTTCGTCGAGGAACAACAAGCGGCACGGCAGAATATCTTTGCTACGAATACGGCGGCTCTCTTCTTCCCAGCTTTGCACCACCATCAACAGGATCGACATCCCGGTACCAATCGCTTCACCGGTTGAAAGTGCGCCGCTTTCCGCACGCAACCAGCCGTCGGCACCACGATACACTTCCACCTCCAAATCAAGATAGTTACGGTAGTCCAATAACTCTTCACCAATGGTTTGCGCCGTGCGTTGCCCCATATCAATATGCGGATTGACCCGTTGGTACAGCTTCGCCAAGGCTTCGGAGAAGGTGATTTGATTGTTGTTGAACAGATCTTGGTAATCGTCTTGCTCGCCCGACAACGCATTCAGTAATATCGCATGGGTATCACGGATATTGACCACCAAACGTACCGATTTCACCTGTCCGAAGGCGATATTTTGCAAACCTTGGTTCAGCATCCGAATCCGGTTTTGTTCACGCTGAATAGTTTTGCGCATGATATTGGCGACACTTTCGCTGCTGATTGCCAATTTGCGTTCACGGTTGGTCAGCTCTTCGGTCAAACGTGACAGTTCGATTTCCATTTGCTCAATCGCATCGATCGGATCGTCGGTTTTGATAATATCTTGGCGAATCCGCTCACGCAGATGTTGGTACACTGCGATAAAAAACCGCACTTTGTTTTCCGGTTTGCGGCTGTCTTCCGACAAACGCAAGGCATCACGCAGATATTCGTTATCGGCAACGGCGGTGCGCAAGGCACCCAAGGCTTTATCTGACATCGAACGCAAATCATCGGCAGAAAGATACGCCAGCTCGCGTTTATTCAAACGCCGTTCCACATCGCTGTTGCGTGACAAACGCAATACCACGCACCAACTGACTTTTGCCGCCACCACCAGCTCCCGTTGCGTGCGGTAATCACGTTCGGATTTGCGGATACTACGCAGCAAATTTTCACCTTCTGCCTCTAACAAGGTCAGCTGTTTTTCCACATAATGGCGACGTTGACGGCTTTGTGACAGGGTTTGGTGCAGCTCATCACGGCGTTGTAGCGCACGCTGTTCCGCCCCTTCGTCGGCTCGACCGCCGATTTTATCCACCTCTTCTAACAGCTCAAGCAACATATGATTTTTGGCGTCCAACGAGCTGCGTAACGAGATTTGCACCTGATTAAATTCGGCAAACTGCTTCTGTTTTTGTTGCAATTGATTGCGTTGCTGCTCTCGTTGTTGTTGCAACTGTTGCAAACGTTGACGCAACTGTTCGTTCAGCTCTGAGCCTTCGCTTTGTAGCTGCTGTTCATAATCGAAATGGGCGCGCCGTTGCAACACATCCGACAGCGCATAAAAACATTGCTGTGCGCGTTTTTGTTGATCAACCGTGGTTTGATAATCATTTTTCAACGTGTCGTAATTTTGCGGATCGCTTTGCAAACTGGTGGCAATCGGTTCAAGCTGCTGCAACTGCTGCCCGAACTGGCGTACGAACTGCACATCTTGCTCGGCATTCAGCAACTGCTCGCGATATTCCTCAATCCGATCTTGCAAAGTGTCATCAGCTAACAGATTGAATTGTGGCGACAGTTTATTTAACAGACGCACCAGCTCTTTGCTTTCGCTCAATTGCAACCGCACTTGCTGTTCGCCGGTGGTTAATTGGTTGAGTTCACGATCCAATTCATTGCGCTGGGCATTAATTTGCTTCATCTCTTGCTCTGGATCAGGCAAGAATGCCAACGCCAAATGCAAGCCGACAAACTGGCTGAATTGCTGATGCAGACGCTGGCATTTTTGTACGTCAAAAGAGCGCTGGGCATGCTGTTCATTGATTTCGTCCAACTCACCGGCCAAATCTTCCAAGCGTTTTTCCCGCGCCGCCCGTCCGAACAATGGAATTTCAGGGAATTTGGAATAACGGACTTCCCGCTCCGAAACTTGGACCACTACACCACTGTCCAGCTCTTGTGCAGAAAACACATTATCGTCGAATGCCGCCGGATCGCCCTCGATTAAATAGAGGTCGTCCTGGCAGTCCTCAATATTTTCCAACTGTTTTTTCACTGCGTCCAGATCCCGCACCACAATCGCATGGCGCGCCGGTCCGTATAATGCAGAAAAATACGGTGCATCGTCGAGCGGTACATCATCATACAATTCCGACAACAACACGCCGCCGAAACGCTCGGCAAGGGCATTCAAACGGTGATCTTCAGAACCGTCTGGCTGGCTTAAACGACTGATTTGTTGCTCTAACTGCTGTTTTTGCAACTGCAACTGATCGCGTACCATGGTGTGTTCACGCTCTTTTTCCAGTTGCAACTGCATAAAATCCATCACATCTTGGCTATCACTGAACTGCTGTCCGCTCTGCTCGCTCAAACGCTCCAGCGCCGCTTGCGCCGTCAGCCACGCCGGGGCTTTACGCTCGTTTTCTTGATAAAGTGCGGTCAGTTGCTCGCGTTTTTGGCGCAAAGCGGAACGCTGTTCGCCTTGCTCGGCAAGATTATGGCTCAATTCATCAACCAGATCTTGTTGTTGCAAGTGGAATTCGTCCAGCGCTTGCGGGTCACTTAACCCCAAACCACTACGCTGATTAAACGCTTGCAACAGTTGCTTGGCGCTGTTTTGCGCTTGCAAACGCTGTTCCAATTCATTGACTTGGCTGCGTAAGCCGACCGCACTTTGTGCCTGTGCTTTCTGTTGCGGATAGTCCGCCAACAAGCTTTTCGCCTGCTCCCACGCCGCCGAACGCGGCACGTCGCCGACAATCTCGCTCAGCAAGCGGTAAGCTTTATCAAATTGCGATTTAGCGGCATCAGACACCGACATCCGCTGTTCCAGTTGCAACACCTTCGCCGTCAGTTCTTCCACTTGCTCTTCAAACTCTTGGTGATACTGTTCGACATTTTTCAACGCCAAATCGTTTAAACCACACACTGCTTTGGCTTTTTCCAACGCTTTCACCGCTTGCTGATATTGCAAGGCACGGGTTTGTTGTGCGTCCAGTGCCTGTTGGTAATCCGCCAGTTGTCCACGCACCTGATCGATTTCAAGCTCGCCTTGTTCAAAATGCTGTTGTGCCTCTTCCAACTGCTCGGCAGCGGTTTCAACCACGATCTGCTGTTCTTCCAGTTTTTCACGCAATTCGTTTACATCATCTTGATAGCGATTGATTTTCTCTTGATGGCGCAACACGTTCTGCACCAAATTCAAGTGATCGACCGCACTTTGGTGATCCACTTCCAAGCGTTTTTCACTTTCTGCCAAATCCGCCGCTTCACGGCTGAGTTCAATCAGTTTTTGTGCCGAAAAGGTTTGTTCCTGTTTGGCACTGAACAAGGCGCGGCGGAAATTCAACGCACTGTCGATATTGTGGCGGCGGTCGTTGGCGTTGCGCATATAATCGGCGGCAACATAGGCAGTGGATTCGTTAATCAAATGTTTGAACAAATCGCGATCCGCTTGGGTGACTTTAATTGCTTCCAAGGTCATACGGTTTTCGCGCAATGCCGCTTCCATATCCTGAAACGCCTTGCGCACCCCCAAATTTTCCGGCAATAAATAGTCGCGCAAAGAACGAGTGATTGCGCTAGAAATACCGCCGTAGAGCGAGGCTTCGATCAGTTTGTAGAATTTGCTGCGATCCGAGGACGAGCGCAAGCGTTTTGGAATAATGCCCAATTCAAACATCATGCTGTGGTAATCGGTCACCGAATGGTACTGTTTCAGTTGTGCGCCGTTCTGTTCAGCTTTCTCTTTTAATTCGTTTAACGCCAACACTTTGGCTTGTTTTTCATTCACCGCTTCGGTGAAAAGTGCGGTCGGCTCCACTGCCAACGGCAAGCCTTGGATCGAGAACGATTTGATATCGACTTTTTTATCACGTCCGGCAACTTGCTGCAAACGCACCCCGACCAATACTCGCTGATTGCGTGAGTTGAGGGTGTCCAACGCCGCATAACACACGCCCGGACGCAATTTGCCGTGCAAGCCTTTATCGCGCGAACCGCTGGTTGCGCCGGCTTCGGTGGTGTTGCGGAAATGCAACAGGGTTAAATCCGGAATCAGGGCGGTAACAAACCCTGCCATGGTAGTGGACTTCCCTGCCCCGTTACCGCCAGACAACGTAGTGACCAATTCATCTAAGTCAAAGGTGCGCGCAAAAAAACCGTTCCAGTTAATCAGCGTCAGCGAGCGGAATTTACCGCGTTCAACCGCACTTTGTACCGAAGTTGATGTGGCGAGGACGTTATCTGAAGTCGTCTCTTCGACTTGGTTAAGCCGTTGTTCGTTTTCAAATTCTGACATTATTCACGATCCCCTTGTTCATCATTGCTGTCGATTTCATCATCAAATTCGTTTTCGTCTTCGTTGTCTAAGGCTTCATTATCAAGCTCGCTATTTTCTGACTCCAGTGCGGTTTTCTTCGTTTGTTTCTCTTCTTTTAACGAATCCGCATTAGCGGCTTCGCCGTCGCGGATCAGGCGCAGTTGCGCTTCCAATGGATCGTCGCCCGACCGCACTTCGGCGCCGAAGCGGAACACCGATTCCGAAATCACAAACTTGCCGCTGTATTGATCACCGACGCTGGTAATCATGCCCAAACGGCGCAAACGGTTTAAGGCGGCGCGCATTTTTTCCGCCAGTTTTTGCTTATCCAAATCTGAACCGGACGAACGCTGATTGACCGCTTTCAGCAATTTGCTTTCATCTGCCAGATTCAACAGTTCGTCATACACTTCCTCGCTGCTGAAAATGCCTTGCTGTGCTAGCCGTTCCGGGCTGAGGTAGAGATAGCACAGGACTTTGCCGACCAGCATTTCTAGTTCGCTCAATACGCTGCGCCCAATCAAGGTGCTGGATTTCGGACGCAGGTAGAAAAAGCCTTCCGGCGCACGGATTAATTCGACGTTATAACGCCGGTAAAAACTTTCCAGTTCGTATTGAAAATCCATTAAAAAAGCGTGTTTGTCCAAATCATCAAGGCTGATATGGCGGCCTGCACGCAGTAGACTATCCACCAGCGGAAATAGCGGATTGGCGATTGCAGTAGCGAGTTTGGTTGGCATGACTTCAGAAGTTTGATTTATCATAGTGAGTTCTTTCATTTAGCAGAAAAATTATTTATAACCGTCAATCACATTGGCTTGCACTTCGGCACCATGTGGATTGATCGCTTGCCATTGCGGATAGACCGCCGAGAAGTCGTCATTCGCCATGCCAAGGCGTACCGCTTGATCGACGATAATCCGCGCCACATCGAAATGGCGTGACAGCGGATAGTGCTCAAGCTGTTGGCGCAAGACTTGGCTGAGATCAATCGCTTGATTGTTTTCACGGTAGCGGATTAACAGGCTTTGCATTTGCTCCACAATCTGCTCGTGCAGATCGGATAAGGATTCGTATTGCAGTTCTTCCGGTAATTCACCTAGGGCATCTTCATCGCTGAGGGTCAATTCTTCATCACGTAAATCGACCAAGCGCTCAGCTTGAGTAGTCCACAGATACCACGGCGCATCAAAATAGTGGTGAATCGATTGACGCAGGCGGCGCGAAAAGACACGGTTTTTATCCATATCAATCGCAGTACGGATAAATTTGTGTACATGGCGGTCATAGCCAATCCACAGGTCAATCGCTTGCTGTCCCCAACTGATAATCCGATCCAGTTTAGCTTGCAGATTGACAATCAGCTGCCCGACAAAATCCAATTCGGCACGCCCGATAATGCAGTCTTCAATCCGCAGCAGTTGCGCTTGCAATTTATCGCCGGCAGCATTGAGTGTGTCTTGCAATTCACGCAGATTACCGGAAGTTTCATCCAATAATTGTTCGCAACTGAGCAACGCCGCTTGCCAGTCCTTGGTCAGCAATTCGGCGATCTGTTCTTTAATCCCCTGCTGATTTTCGTCCATGATCCGTTGCGATAAATCAATGCTGTCGAAAATCTCCGCCACCGAATATTTTAACGGCGCATACACATTTCGTCGCCAATGGTGTTCGTCGCCGTCTTCTTCGGCGGCGGATGACGCACGCTGAATTTCATCAGCCACAATCGAGAGTTGAACGGAGAGGCGCAAGGCGGAAAATTCACGTTGGCGGATATAGTAATCAGACACGCCCACGCCGAGCGGCGTTAAGCGGTAAATCGAAAGCCCTTCGGTAAATTCACTGCTGAAACGGTTTAAAAAACGCTGTTTCACCAGTTCGTTAATTGCGTTGTTGGCACGCTGCGGCACGGTTTCTTCCGCCAAGCCGAATTCATTCGACACCAAACGGAACATATCGACCAGATCGTGTTCGATCATCTCACCGTCGATCCGCTCGTTATTGTAAATCGCAATCGTCAGTAAAAAAGCTAAGCGTTCAGTCGGCAGATTCAGTGAAAATTCACGCTGCTTGGTCCAGCTCACCAATTCAGGGATAGTTTGTGCCGTTTCAGTCATAATCGGTACTCGAATTCAGGTGAAATAATGCTAATCGTATCAATTAAAAAGCAATATTATAGTATAAGTAGCGTGGAATTGCATGATCAACTCTGCGCTTCTGTGATTTATGTAGCCGAAAACAATATTTCGCCGTTATTCACGTAAACGTTCAAATAACGTTTCTGCCATTTTGTGAGAGATCCCCGGCACACTCGCCAACTCTTCCAATGTCGCCGCTTTAACGCCCTGCATACCACCAAGATATTTCAGCAACGCTTGACGGCGCTTGCTGCCGATGCCTTCAATCGACTCCAATCCACTTTGAGCAAAAGCTTTTTGCCGTTTTTTACGATGTCCACCAATAGCGTGGCGGTGGGATTCGTCACGAATATGTTGAATCAAATGCAACGCCAGACTGTCAGCAGGCAAATGCAGCTCACGTGCACCTTTGCTGATAATCAAGGTTTCCAAGCCGGCTTTACGATCTTCTCCTTTGGCTACTCCGATTAACAAAGGGTGGCTTTTATCCCATTCGACTTGGAGTTTGGCAAAGACTTCCAAAGCACGATTCAACTGCCCTTTACCGCCGTCAATAAAGATGATGTCAGGAATTTTTTCTGGCTCCAGCGGTTTGTTATAGCGTTTTAACAGTGCTTTTTCCATGGCTGCATAATCATCTCCGGGGGTAATCCCATCAATATTAAAGCGGCGGTAATCGGCTTTATACGGACCTTCTTGATTGAACACCACACAGGAAGCAATCGTCTGCTCGCCCATGGTATGACTGATGTCAAAGCACTCCATGCGGCGAATTAACGGCAGCTGCAACAGTTCGCACAGGGCTTGATACCGCTCTTTGATTCGTCCACTCTGTTTCAGCTGATCGGTCAGCGCAATTTCAGCATTCATTTGTGCCAGATGTAAAAATTTAGACTGTCTGCCTTTGGCATTGTCTTGAATACTAACGATAAATCCAGCTTGTTGGCTTAACAGCTGTTCTAAAGCTGATTTTTGTTCCAGTTGGCGGTTGGTAATGATTTTTTTCGGAATGGTTCTGCCTTGCCCGGCTTGCAGATAAAACTGCCCGAAAAAGGTTTCGCTCACCTCGTCAAGTGCGGTATGGCTTGGTATTTTCGGGAAATAACTGCGACTGCCAAGCACTTTGCCTTGACGGATAAACATCACATGAATACAGGCGATACCGTGCTGATAGGCGATGGCGATAATATCCAGATCATCGGTATTTTGGTTGGAAATAAACTGTTGTTCAGTGACCGCGCGTACTGCTTGAATCTGATCACGGTAAAGTGCGGCTTTTTCAAAATTCAATTGTTGACTGGCTTGCTCCATCTGTTCCACCAAATGTTGCAGCACTTGTTGATCTTTGCCTTGCAAAAACAAACGGACGTAATTGACTTGCCGATTATACTCTTCGTCGCTGACATAACCGCTGACGCAAGGCGCAGAGCAACGCCCGATTTGATATTGCAGACACGGACGCGAACGATTGCGATAAGTCGTATCTTCACACTGACGCACCGGAAACAATTTTTGAATTAAGGATAAGGTTTCGCGCACCGCACCGGCATTGGGATAAGGCCCGAAATAATCCCCGCTTGCTTTTTTGCTGCCGCGAAATGCCGTTAAGCGTGGATGACGCTCTTTGGTCAGTAAAATAAACGGATAGGATTTGTCATCACGCAGCAACACATTGTATTTAGGCTGGTATTTTTTAATGTAATTGTGTTCCAATAGCAACGCTTCCGTTTCCGAGTGGGTAACGGTCACATCAATATTGGCGATAACGGAGACCAAAGCCTCGGTTTTTTTACTCGATACATTTTTGCGGAAATAACTCGCCAGACGTTTTTTCAGATCTTTGGCTTTGCCGACATAGATGATGGTATTTTTATCATCATACATCCGGTAAACCCCAGGCTCGGTGGTGACTTCGGCAAGAAAACGTTTGGCATCAAACATGGTGGATTCACTGTTGAAATAGGGTGTGGAATGATTGTGTTATCAACAAAGGACGAATAAATAATCCGTCCTTATAAGCGTTTACCAAATTACGCAAGTTGTTTATTTAAACAGGTTGCCTAAAACAGACTGAATCCCTTTTGATAGCAGATCCGCTGAAAGGTTATTATCAATTGCACCGTTTGGGCTGAGTTTATCCACAATTTGCGGTAAAAATTGTGACAACAGATCAGATGCTTGAGCTTCATCTTGCACACCGGCTTGCTGTGCTGCTTGTTGCAGCTCCTGTTTGCCAAACACATCTTCAACCTGAGTAGGGGAAATGCTTTTGTTCTCACCGCTTCCCAGCCAAGATTGCAACAAATCGTCCAAACCGCCTTGTTGGAACTTGGCTAAAATCCCTTGAATCCCGCCTTGTGATGATAGCAATGCGTTGATGACGGCCATCGCTTGTCCTTGTTTTCCAGCTTCACCACCTAATACACCGGATACGACTGAGCCTAAAATTTTATCTAACATTGTTTTTCCTTATTTATCATTTTACTTAATTAACATCCTTGTTAATACTGATGGAGTAGCGTGAGAAGCGTTACCTTTCCACGCCTAAGATCTGACGGACTTTTTCAAGATCGTCAAAGGTATCAACACCAACAGCCGGCACTTCATCAGCCAGCTGTAGATGAATTTTTTCACCGTACCACAGCACACGCAGTTGCTCAAGTGATTCGATTTGTTCAAGTGCGGTCGGCTGCCACTGCACATATTGCCGGATAAAATCGGCACGATAAGCGTATAATCCGATATGGCGCAAATAGTGATTTTTCGCTACATCTAAATCCGCCTGTGAGATCTTGCCTTGTTTAAACGCGGCAAATTGATCGCGATCCCAAGGAATCACCGCTCTGGAGAAATACAGCACCAAGCCGTTTTTATCGGTCAACACCTTCACCACATTTGGGTTAAACAGCTCTTCTACCTCTTCGATTTTCACTGCCAACGTTGCCATATTGACGGTGTTATTCACCAGATTTTGCGCCACCTGCCGAATAATTGATGGCGGAATCAGCGGCTCGTCACCTTGCACATTGACGATAACTTCGTCGTCCGCCAGACCGCACTTCGTCACGACTTCGGCTAAGCGTTCAGTACCGGAATTATGTTGTTCTGAGGTCATGCAAACTTCCGCACCAAAAGCAGCAGCCACGGCCGCCACTTCTGCATGATCGGTCGCCACGATAATCCGCTCGGCACCGGATTTTTTTGCCTGTTGCCAAACGTGTTGAATCATCGGTTTGCCGGCAATATCTGCCAGCGGCTTACCCGGCAAACGAGAGGAAGCAAAGCGGGCAGGAATAATGACACTAAATTTTTGCATCTTGACTCCCTATTTGAGTGGCTGTTCATTAATTGTCAATGCTACCGCACTTTCCGGTAACAGCACAGGGATCCCATTTTTAATCGGATAGGCAAGATGCTCAAATTCACAAATTAAACGCTGGTGTGGCTGATCATATTGTAATTTGGCGTGGCAACGTGGACAGGCAACAACCTGTAATAATTTAGTGTTCATCTTTTTTCACCTTGTGCATGATTTTCTTGACGATATCTTCAATCGACGGCTCTAATACGGCTTCAACCGGTACATACCACCAGTTTTCGCGGGCAAATTTGCTGCATTTCACGGCATCTTTTTCAGTCATCAGCAAAATTTGTTGCGGGCTGGCAAGGGAAACCAGTTTTTCTTGTGAAAATTTAGCATGGTCAATAAAGGCTTTTTGTTTAATTATATTTAATCCGTGACGTTGTAACGTGGTAAAAAAGCGGTTTGGATTACCAATCGCAGCCATCGCAACGATCGGCTGCTCGGCAAAGTCACGCAATAGACGCTCTTCTTGCGTCAGCAAATTAACCGCCACTTCACCTTGTAACCGCATCTGAATTTCACCGGGCTGCGGATTCTCACCATTACACACCACCGCATCCACACTTTTTAAACGCCCAGTCAGTTCGCGTAACGGTCCTGCCGGTAATAAAAAGCCGTTGCCGAAGCGCCGTTCGGCATCAACAATAACGATTTCAATATCACGCTGTAAGGCGTAATGCTGCAAACCATCATCACTCAAAATCACATCAATATGATACGCCTTACACAACAATTCGATACTTTGCCGACGATTGGCACAGATTGCTATTTTTGCACCGCTGCGACGTGCGATCAACACCGATTCATCACCGACTTCCATCGTATCGGCATTGGCACACACCAATTGCGGGTATTGTTTCATTTCGCCACTGTAACCACGCGAAATCACCCCCACTCTTAAGCCTTGTTGCTGCAAGCGGCGTGCCAACCAAATCACAAACGGCGTTTTTCCATTGCCGCCGACCGACAAATTGCCGACGATCACCACCGGCAGGGGCGCTCGCCAAGATTTAAATATTCCAAAGCGATACGCCATACGACGAAGTGCGGTAATCCCCCAAAACAGCAAAGCTAAAGGAGAAAGCAAACCCGCCAACAGCCATGCCGAGATCGTTTTTTGGTACCAAAAATTCATACTACAATATCCTTTTGCTCGATTACTTGCTCAATTGCTTGCTTGATTTACTGGCTAAATTGCAGTTTGTGCAGTTGCGAATATGCACTTCCTGCTGCTAATAACTGTTTATGTGTGCCGCGCTCGGCGACCTTGCCGTGATCGATAACCAAAATCTCATCAGCATTTTCAATGGTTGATAAGCGATGGGCGATAACAATAATCGTGCGGTCATGACGCAGTTCGTCGATTGCCGCTTGAATAGCCCGTTCAGATTCAGTATCCAACGCTGAAGTGGCTTCATCTAAAATCAAAACGGTTGCATTACGCAACAACGCCCGTGCAATTGCCAAACGCTGTCGCTGCCCACCGGACAACATCACGCCGTTTTCACCGATTTCGGTGTCCATGCCTTGTGGCAATGCCTCGATAAACTCCAGACAATGCGAGGCTCTGGCAGCTTCAATAATCTGTTCGCGCGTGTATTGTTCATGGGCGGCATACGCAATATTATTCGCCACCGTATCATTAAACAAATGCACCTGTTGCGACACCACCGCACAATGGGTGCGCAAGTTCTGTAAGGTGTAATCTTTAATATTACGTCCGTCTAAGCGAATTTCGCCCTGTTCAACATCATAAAACCGAGTGATTAGATTCGCAATCGTCGATTTGCCGGAGCCGGAACGCCCGACTAAAGCAACCGTGCTACCCGCTTGCACCTCGAACGAAACATGTTGCAGTACGTTGCTCTCTTTGCCTTCGTAATGAAAACTGACATTGTCAAAACTGATATTACCCTGCACTTTTTCGACACTAACTGTGCCGTTATCTTTTTCCAACGGCAGATCCATAATGCTGAACAATGTCTGACAAGCTGCCATGCCGCGCTGAAATTGGGCATTAACATTAGTTAAGGATTTCAAAGGTTTCATCATTGCCAACATCGAAGAAAAAACCACTGTGAATGCGCCAGCTGTCAGATTTTGGCTCATAATGCTCGGAATAGTCGCCAGATACAGCACGATGGCAAGTGCAAACGAGGCAATAATCTGCACCACCGGATCGGAGATCGCCGATGCCATCATCATTTTCATGCCTTTACGACGCATATCGTTGCTGACGTGGTTGAAACGATCTTCCTCGACTTTTTGTCCGCCAAACGACAACACCACTTTATGCCCCTTCAGCATCTGCTCGGCAGAGGAGGTCAACTCTCCCATCGAGGTTTGCATATTCTTACTGAGACGGCGAAAATGCTTCGACACCATGCGAATCAGGATCGCAATTACCGGACCGATAATAAACAGCACGACTGAAAGTTGCCAGCTGGTATAAATCATGACCCCAAGTAACGACAATAGATACGCACCTTCGCGTACGATAGTCACTAATGCCCCTGAAGCAGAAGACGCCACCTGCTCGGAATCGTAAGTGATACGCGACAGCAATTTACCGGATGAATTATTATCAAAAAATGAGACCGGCATAAACATCATGTGCTTAAAAAGACGACGGCGTATATTCATAATTACCTTGCCCGACACCCACGCCAAACAGTACGTTGAGATGAAATTGCTCAGCCCGCGAAAGAAAATCAACACCACCACTAATACCGCCATCATTTTCAGAAAATCGGTATCGGCTTTACCAAAACCGTCATCCAATAATGGCTTCAGCATCGAAATTAAACCGGCATCGGTTAGGGCATTGATAATCAAGGCTATCGCCGCTACAATCAATCCGGATTTGAAAGGTAAAATCATCGGCCACAGGCGTTTAAACGTTTTTGCTGTCGAAAAGTCTTTGTCTTCCATCAAGTCATTATTTCCATTACATATCGCTCGCGCTCAGCTAAGCGTTAAAATGGGGTTATTCTAACTGTATTTCCTTTTCTAAGCCAATAATTATGTGATACCAAGGGATTACCCCACGGCGTTGTGCTGAAATTTGCCATTGATCTTGGGTCACACTCAGCGTAATTTGCCCGTCCGTTGCGGTGTTATAGACCGCACTTTGGATCTGTTGCAGACGGTTTTGTGTGGCAAAGTGCGGTAAATTCCACTGGTTATATAAACCACTGGAGATCAACGACAGTTGTGGCTGCAAATGTTTCAGCCACAGCCAACCACTGGAGGTGTTACTGCCGTGGTGCCCGACTTGCAGCCAATCAACTCTGCCGATCGATGGCGCAATCCGGTTTTCTGTTGCCTGATAAGCATCACCACTTAGTACAAAGCGCACTTTGCCTCGACTGACCAACAAGACACAGGAATCCTGATTTTTGGCAATTTTGCTGAGTTGCGATGGCGCAAATACCTCAAAATAAAACCCTCGCCACTGCCAGCTTTGTCCCTGAATACAAGGCTGTTGCTGCTTGGCGCTATAATCACGTTCAGAACTGTTGAACAATACCGCACTTGGAAAGTGCTTCAACAGAACTTCAGCGCCGCCAGCGTGATCATTATCATCATGGCTGATGATCAATTGTTCTAGCTGTAAGCCATTGCGCCGTAAGAACGGTAAGATTTCTGCCTCTGCCATACTGCCGCCTTGCCATGCCTGCCCGGTATCAAACAGGGTGGCAAACTGCTCAGTGATGATCAACACCGCCAAGCCCTGACCAACATCAAGCATCACTAGTTTCCAATCTGGTTTAAATGTGGTGATAGCCCATAATTTACTGCAACACAGCACCATTAATAAGGTGCAAATGGCGACTGGCTTGCGCCCGGAAATACGCTGTTGGGTTTGTTTGGTTGTAGAATTCAATGTACGGTATCGGCTTGTTAACCCTAACAAGAGTAGAAATAATAACAGGCAGACGGTGATGATCAGCCACTGTTGATCGGCAGCAAGCGCCAAATAAGTATTGGGCAACGCGTCTAACCACAGCAATGCTAGTGCTAATAAGCTATCCACCCAAGACCAAACCATACCGCCACTGAATAATGCCAACAAAATCAGCGGAATGATGACAAAACTAAAAAATGGCACCAGCAACAGATTACTCAAAAATGATCCGGTTGGCAGCGCATTAAACAGCAGCAACTGCAACGGGGTAAAAAGCAGTAATAAACCAAATTGCAAATGTAATAAGCCACACAGCCAGTACAACGGCGGCACGGCTTGTTTTAACGACCTTCCGCTCCAGCGCCATTTTTGTAACAACGGCGCTAATGGAACGCAGTGATAATAACAACACAATAGCGCAACCGTTCCACAGGATAACCAAAAGCTCTCATTGAGTACACTCAGCGGCTCAATCAAGCTTAACCAAGCAACAATCAACAGCAGCAATTTCCAAGCAGGTAGGTGGATACGCATAAAAATGAAAGCTAACCAGAAACAGTACGCCCACAACGCCCTTTGGGTCGGAATCAAAAAATCAGCTAGATAAGCATAGCAAATCGCAGCCGACAAAGCACCGAGATACGGAACATGGTAAGTCAGATACTGTATTTTTAAACCGAGATAAATTAGCCCCAATTGCAACAACCGCACCACGCCCCAGCCGAGCCAAGCGACCAAACCGATATGCAACCCAGAAATTGCAATCAAGTGTGCCGTGCCGCTTTCACGAAATTTTTGCCAATCATCGGCATTCATCCAGCCTCGTTCACCAAATGCCAACGCCAGAATAACGCCTTGATAACGCAGTGTTTCAGTCTCTGTCAAAACACTCAGCAATTTTTGCTGTCGCCAACTGTTTTGTTGGTCTAATAACTGCCCTTGTTTCACCACTGCGCTGGCTAAAATCGACTGTGACAGCAGCCAGCGTTGTCGGTTGAATCCACCGTCGTTCAAACGAGTACTCAGTGGACGCAGTTTCAGATTAGCACGCCAAATCTGCCCCAAGTGCGGTGCATGCTCCAGTTGCCAATTCAGATTGAGCTTGATTTTGCCCAAACCTTGATCGGCTAAATCCGCTTGCGCCACCACCGTGACACTACGGTTTGGCAGCATCTGACGCAATGCGATGATTTTAAATTCTATGCTGATATTTTGCTGCCGTAACGCCACAATTTGTTCAGCCTTGCTTAATGTTGCCGTAATATAGTGCTGTTGATAAGCTGCGCTCAACAAGATAAAAAGCAACGACCACAACCCAGTGCGGTATCGGCGACGCAATCGTTTAATAAACAGCAAAACTAACGGCAATATTGCAAGCACCGCCAATAGCCAATGATAACCGAGCCAATCCGCCGGAAGCCAAACGATCTGCGTCAGGCTCAACAGCCAACAAACAGCAACATGTTGTAATTTCAATAATTTATCCCATTCAACTCATTCAGCCCTGCATTTTTACGTGATAGCTTTGCGCCCTATCCATTTTTTAAGAAAAGACCACAATCGGCAAAACGGCCACTTTATTTTTGCGATCTGGCTCGCAAAATATGGATTTTATTTACTTTTTTAACTGGTTGTTTTTTAATATTTTTATCTAATCGAACAAAAATCATACCGCTACATTCCGCATTTTATTTGCCAAAAGATTTAACATCTGCTATTTATATCGCCTTTAAAAAGGCGTGAAATTTTTATCATCTAAATTTCTTCTTATTTTCGACTAAAATAATCGGGTAATATCGGCTTAGCATACGCCGATTGAGGTTACCCACTACGGGAGAACAGCATGAGTTCAGTAGCTGCAAAAACATCTTTAAGTCTTTTGTCATTGGCAGGTGTGGAACCTTATCAAGAGCAAGAAGGTGAAGAATATATGAATGAAAAACAGATTCTTCATTTCAAAAAGATTCTGACAGCCTGGCGTGAACAAATTGTCAATGAAGCAGGAAAAACGGTGGCACAGATGCAAGATG
This sequence comes from Testudinibacter crocodili, assembly GCA_006228005.1. Lineage (GTDB taxonomy): Bacteria > Pseudomonadota > Gammaproteobacteria > Enterobacterales > Pasteurellaceae > Chelonobacter. The sequence continues at coordinate 19,787 of VDHG01000023.1, read as the reverse complement.
AAGCCGCTAATTTTCCGGATCCGGCCGATCGCGCTACTCAAGAAGAAGAGTTCAGTCTGGTGCTGCGCAACCGTGATCGTGAGCGCAAATTGCTGAAAAAAATTGACCATACCCTGCTTAAATTGGAAACCGGTGATTTTGGATATTGCGAATCTTGCGGTGTAGAAATTGGTATTCGCCGGTTAGAAGCCCGTCCAACAGCCGATTTATGTATTGATTGCAAAACGCTGGCAGAAATTCGCGAGAAACAAATTTCCAAATAAGACGACAGTGAGAAAAAAGGCGCAATAAAATTTGCGCCTTAATGTTGTGTTGCATTTGTCTGTAAACGGTGGCACAGCTGCCACCGCTATTACTGCACTTATTGCACTTTCCTTGCACTTATTGCACTTTCTTTGCACTTATTTCACTAGGCAAAGTGCGGTTTGAATACCGCTTACTTCTCCATTTTGTCAAAATCACGCTGTGGATGGCCGATATAAATCTGCCGCGGACGGACAATCTTGATTGCACCTTGGTTATACATCTCTTTCCAGTGAGCAATCCATCCGACAGTTCTTGCCAGCGCAAACATCACGGTAAACATCGAAACCGGAATACCAATGGCTTTTAAAATAATTCCCGAATAGAAATCAACATTTGGGTACAGTTTGTGTTCAACAAAATACGGATCGCTCAAAGCAATACGTTCCAACTCCATCGCCACATCTAATAACGGATTTTGCACATCCAGCTCTTTCAGCACTTCGTGGCAGGTTTGGCGCATCACTTTGGCACGCGGATCGTAGTTTTTATACACCCGATGTCCAAATCCCATCAGACGGAACGGATCATTTTTATCTTTAGCTTTCTGGATATATTCCGGAATCCGGTCAACACTGCCAATTTCTTCCAGCATATTGATGCAGGCTTCGTTGGCGCCACCATGCGCCGGTCCCCAAAGTGAGGCAATGCCAGCTGCAATACAAGCGAATGGATTAGCACCGGAAGACGCTGCGGTTCGCACGGTTGATGTTGACGCATTTTGTTCATGGTCAGCATGCAGAATAAAAATTTTGTCCATCGCTTTTTCCAACACCGGATTAACCACATAAGGCTCACACGGCGTGGCAAACATCATGTACAGGAAGTTACCGGAAAAAGACAGATGGCGCTGCGGATACATAAACGGCTGACCAATCGAATATTTGTAACACATTGCTGCCAAGGTCGGCATTTTTGCTAATAAACGGTAGGCGGTCAGTTCACGGTGATAGATATTGTTAACATCGGTGGAATCATGGTAGAACGCCGCCAACGCCCCACTGACGCCGCACATAATCGCCATCGGATGCGAGTCGCGACGGAATCCATGGAAAAAGCGGGAAATCTGCTCGTGCACCAGGGTATGTTTTTTTACTCTGCTTTCAAATTCACGATATTGTTCTTTGTTCGGGCGCTCACCAAATAACAGCAGATATGAAACTTCTAAATAATCAGCATTTTCAGCCAGTTGCTCAATCGGATAGCCGCGATGCAACAACACGCCTTCGTCACCATCAATATAGGTAATCGCCGATTTGCAAGATGCGGTCGACATAAAACCCGGATCATAGGTAAACAATTGATTTTTGACTAATGACTGAACATCAATCGAATCATACCCCAAGACGGCACGATGAACATCCACTTCAAGCTGACGGCCATCACTGATGGATAATGTTGCTTTTAATTCTGACATGATCACTCCCTGTTGTTACATTTTTGTTAAGGCAATCTATTTGATCGCATTTATAGTGAAAACTGATTCATTTATTAACACAAATAAAGCGATACTGTAAAATGAATTTTCACCAATTTAGTCTTTTAACCGATAAATTTAAAGAGCCTTTTAGATAAAATGTTATTTTTTTGTAAAAAACACTAGCTAGGTCACATTATAAAAAAATTTTTTAGGTATAATTTAACCCGCAACAAAATTTATCATTTTCTTGTAAATGGCATATTTTCACCCTACAGTTAACGGTGAAGTTAGTGGTAAAATATTCAATTTACTCACAAAATTATAGTCATCCTATTATTTTATTTTAAGAAAGGTCAGGTAGTTATGCGACAAAACCATTCCCTGCGGAATGCTATGCAGGATTGGGTTGACTCTAGTGCCTTAGGCGGAGCCAACCAAACGTATATAGAACAAGTCTATGAAGACTATCTTAAAGATCCCTTGAGCGTTGATACCAGCTGGAAACAGATTTTCGACAGTTGGCCCAAACCAACCGTCAGCGAGCAACCCCATGCGCCGGTGCGCGAATACTTCCGTGAACTCGCTAAAGAAAATACCAATAAAACCGGAACACACACGATTATTGATCCCAGCGCCAGCCGCCGCTTAGTTCGGGCTTTGCAATACATCAACGCCTTCCGTTATCGTGGACATTTGCGTTCTGACCTCGATCCATTAAAAATGTGGAAGCGTCTCTCGGTACCCAATCTAGATTATCAATTCTACGGTTTGGAAGAGAAACATTTGGACGAAGAGTTTAATATCGGCAAATATGTGTATGATCGTGAAAACATCACACTACGCGAACTCTCTGAAAAATTGCATGAAACCTATTGCAGCACTATCGGGCTAGAGTTTATGCACCTGCACAATATTGAAGTGCGTGACTGGTTGCAGCAAAAAATGGAAGCGCGTCTAAATAAACCGCTGTTCAGCCCAGAAGAACAAAAAACCTATCTGCAAGAACTGACTGCCGCAGAAGGCTTAGAACGTTATTTAGGGGCTAAATTTCCCGGCGCCAAGCGTTTTTCTTTAGAAGGCAGCGATGCCTTTATTCCACTGATGAAAGAGATTATCCGTCACGCCGGTAAATTTGGCGCTAAAGATATCGTGATGGGTATGGCGCACCGCGGACGGTTAAATATGCTGGTTAATGTACTGGGCAAAAAACCGGCGGAGTTGTTTGACGAATTTGCCGGAAAACACAGTAACCATGATCGCACCGGCGATGTGAAATATCACCAAGGTTTTTCTTCTAATTTTATGACTGATAATGGTTCAGTTCACTTATCATTGGCGTTTAACCCATCACATTTAGAGATCGTCAGCCCCGTGGTAATCGGTTCTGTCCGTTCACGCCAGACCCGCTTGCAAGACAGTGAGCGCAATAAAGTGTGGGGGATCACCGTGCACGGTGATTCTGCCGTCACCGGACAAGGCATCGTACAGGAAACCCTGAATATGTCAGCTACTCGCGGTTACACTATCGGCGGCACAATCCGTGTCGTTATCAATAACCGTATCGGTTTCACCACCTCATATACCGGTGATACACGTTCTACCGAATACTGTACCGATATCGCCAAAATGGTCGATGCGCCAGTGATTCATGTCAATGGTGATGACCCGGAAGCCGTGATTTATGCCGCTCGAATGGCAGTTGAATATCGTGCTAAATTTAAAAATGATATTTTCATTGATTTAGTTTCTTACCGTCGGCATGGGCACAATGAAGCTGATGAGCCGTCCGCAACCCAACCAATGATGTATAAACAAATCAAAAAACACCCGACACCACGCAAAGTGTATGCCGATCGTTTAGTTGCCGAAGGGGTGCTAAATGATGATCAAACGTTTGAGATGATGAACGAATACCGCGATGCGTTAGATAACGGCGAATGTGTCGTCAAAGAGTGGAGCGAACTGGATCGCAACTCATTGGAATGGATTAACTATCTTGATCACGATTGGACTGCTCATTACGAGAATCGGTTTGACAAAGAGCGGTTTATTGCCTTGGCAAAGAAGGTGTGTATCTACCCAGAATCGCACAAACTACACAATCGTGTGAAAAAAATCTACGAAGATCGTGAATTGATGGCAGTAGGTGAAAAGCCGTTTGACTGGGGCATGGCGGAAATTATGGCCTATGCCACCCTGCTGGATGATAACAATGCGATTCGCCTGTCCGGTGAAGATGCCGGGCGCGGAACTTTCTTCCATCGCCATGCGGTGTTGCACAATCAAGAAGACGGCACTTATTACATTCCGCTTGCTAACCTGCACAATCAACAAGGACGGTTTGAGGTATGGGATTCGGTGCTGTCTGAAGAAGCGGTTTTAGCCTATGAATACGGCTATGCCACCTCTGATCCGAAAACCTTAGTCATTTGGGAAGCACAATTCGGCGATTTCGCCAATGTGGCGCAAGTGGTTATCGACCAATTCATCAGCTCCGGTGAACAAAAATGGGGCAGAATGTGCGGTTTAACCATGTTGTTGCCACACGGCTACGAAGGACAAGGCCCTGAACACTCCTCTGCTCGCCTAGAACGCTATCTGCAACTGTGTGCCGAGCAAAACATTCAAGTTTGCGTGCCCTCGACACCGGCACAGGTTTACCATATGCTGCGCCGCCAGATGGTTCGCCCGATGCGTCGTCCACTGATTGCCTTAACCCCGAAATCACTACTGCGCCATCCGTTGGCAATTTCTGAAATGTCGGAACTGTTGGAAGGCACTTTCCAACCGGTGTTAGCAGAGTTTGATGATTTGGATCCGCAACAAGTGCAGCGTGTCGTACTCTGTTCCGGCAAAGTCTATTATGATTTGTTGGAAAAACGCCGTGCCAATCAACAAACCGATGTTGCCTTGATTCGTATCGAGCAGCTTTACCCGTATCCAAGTGATGATATGCAAACTGTCTTGGAGCCTTATCAACATGTTAAAGATTTCATCTGGTGTCAGGAAGAGCCGTTGAACCAAGGGGCATGGTATTGCAGTCAACATAATTTCCGAACCTCGCTGCCTGCCGGCGCAAGTTTGAATTATGTCGGACGCCCGGCTTCGGCTTCCCCGGCAACCGGATTTGCTTCGTTGCACAACGCACAGCAGAAAGCCTTGGTGGATGAAGCGTTGACTGTTGAATAAGCTTATTCAACCAAATATTTTAGATGCTTAATTGAACAATTGATTAAATATTGAAAGGAAATAAATATGAGCAGTATTGATATCTTAACCCCGGTTTTACCTGAATCAGTAGCAGACGCCACCGTCGCAACTTGGCATAAAAAAGTGGGCGATACGGTTGCCCGTGACGAAATTATTGTAGAAATTGAAACTGACAAAGTGGTGCTGGAAGTGCCCGCTTCAGAAGATGGCGTTGTTGAAGCGATCCTGCAAGAAGAGGGCGCAACAGTGATCAGCAGCCAGTTACTAGGTAAACTGTTGCCGGTTTCAGCCGCCGGCACAGTGACCAAAGATACGGTTAATACCGCTGAATCCACGCCGGCAGAACGCCAAAGTGCGGTATTGAGCACCGAACACAGCGACGCTGCCAACGACAATCTCAGCCCGTCGGTACGTCGTTTGCTAGCGGAAAACAATATTGACTCAAGCGACATCAAAGGATCCGGCGTTGGCGGGCGTATCACGCGTGAAGATGTTGATGCCCACCTTAGCAAACAAGCTTCCACCGTGCATAAAGAAGGCACCGACAGCTCGGTTGCGCTAGCAAACCGTAGTGATAAACGCGTGCCGATGACCCGTTTACGCAAACGAATTGCCGAGCGTTTATTAGACGCGAAAAACAATACCGCGATGTTGACTACCTTTAATGAAGTCGATATGTCGCCAATTATGCAGCTACGCAAAAATTACGGCGAAAAATTTGAGAAACGCAACAATGTGCGCTTAGGATTTATGTCATTCTACATCAAAGCTGTGGTTGAAGCACTGAAACGCTATCCGGAAGTCAATGCCTCGATTGACGGTGAAGATATTGTCTATCACAACTATTTCGACATCAGTATTGCAGTCTCCACGCCGCGTGGTTTGGTGACGCCAGTGCTGAAAAACTGCGATAAATTGTCGATGGGCGAAATCGAACAGCAAATCAAAGAACTGGCAGAAAAAGGACGTTACGGCAAGCTGACAGTGGAAGATTTGACGGGCGGCAACTTCACCATCACTAACGGCGGTGTGTTTGGCTCGTTGATGTCCACCCCGATTATCAATCCACCGCAAAGCGCAATTTTGGGTATGCATGCGATTAAAGATCGCCCGATTGCCCTCGACGGACAAGTGGTGATCCGCCCGATGATGTACCTTGCCCTGTCTTATGACCACCGTTTAATTGATGGTCGAGAATCCGTCGGCTTCTTGGTCACGATTAAAGAGTTGCTGGAAGACCCAACCCGTATTCTATTGGAAATTTAACCACTGGTAATAACAATATCTGGGCGGATAGCATCTGCCCTGTTAATAAACGGCGATTCTCCGCCACATTAACCCGATAATCCATCGTTGTGACAAGGACAAATAATGAATTTGCACGAATATCAAAGTAAACAAATCTTTGCTGATTACCGCATTCCCGTTCCAACCGGTTACGCCTGTCAAAATAGCCAGCAATTACTGGAAGCTGCCAAAAAATTAGGCGGTGATACTTGGGTTGCCAAATGCCAAGTTCATGCAGGCGGTCGCGGCAAAGCAGGTGGTGTAAAATTGGTAAAAAGTGAAGCCGAAATCAACGCATTCGCCGAACAGTGGTTTGGCAAACGCTTAGTAACTTTTCAAACCGATAAACACGGCCAACCGGTCAACACCATCTATCTTGAGCAGTGTTCTGCGATTAAAAAAGAGTTATATCTAAGTGCGGTTTTGGATCGCAGTTCGCAAACCGTTGTGGTCATGGCATCAACTGAAGGCGGTATGGATATTGAAGAAGTTGCTGAAAAAACTCCTGAGTTACTGCATAAAATCAGTCTAGATCCGCTGTTGGGCGGCATGCCGTTTCAAGGGCGTCAATTAGCATTTAAATTAGGCTTACAAGGCGATCAAATCAAACAATTCACCCACCTTTTCACCCAACTTGCCAAGCTGTTTGTTGAGAAAGACTTGGCTTTGGTTGAAGTCAATCCGTTGGTGATTTTGGAAAACGATCAACTGCTCTGTTTAGATGCCAAAATCGTCACTGACAGCAACGCCTCTTACCGCCATCCTGATTTGCAAGCAATGCAAGATGCAAGCCAAGAAGACCCGCGCGAAGCATTGGCAGAACAATGGCAATTGAATTATGTGGCATTGGACGGCAATATCGGCTGCATGGTCAATGGTGCCGGTTTGGCGATGGGAACCATGGATATTATCAAATTGCACGGCGGACAACCAGCGAACTTTTTAGATGTCGGCGGCGGTGCGACCAAAGAGCGGGTTGCCGAAGCATTTAAAATTATTTTGTCTGATAGTGCGGTAAAAGCGGTATTGGTGAATATTTTTGGCGGAATTGTACGTTGTGACTTAATCGCCAACGGCATTATTGATGCCGTCAATCAAGTCGGTGTGGCAATTCCGGTCGTAGTTCGCCTTGAAGGCAACAATGCGCCGCTAGGACGCGAAATTTTAGCCAACAGCGGTCTGAATATTATTGCCGCCAACAGTTTAACAGATGCCGCCAAACAAGTGGTTGCCGCAGCGGAGGGCAAATAAATGTCTATTTTAATTAATAAAAATACTAAAGTTATTTGTCAAGGATTCACCGGCGGACAAGGCACTTTCCACTCTGAACAAGCACTTGCCTACGGCACCCAATTGGTCGGCGGCACGTCTCCCGGCAAAGGCGGCACCACCCACTTAGGATTGCCTGTCTTTAATACTGTCGCTGAAGCAGTACAGGCAACCGGCGCCACTGCGAGTGTGATTTATGTGCCTGCTCCTGGCTGTAAAGATGCGATTTTGGAAGCGATTGATGCTGGAATTCAATTGATCGTCTGTATCACCGAAGGCATACCAACTCTGGATATGTTAGCCGTAAAACAAAAACTGAATCAGACCGGTGTACGCATGATCGGACCTAACTGCCCCGGTGTGATCACCCCAGATGAATGCAAAATCGGTATTATGCCGGGCAATATCCATAAAAAAGGCAAAGTTGGCATTGTGTCACGCTCCGGCACACTCACCTATGAAGCGGTAAAACAGACTACCGATTGCGGTTTAGGGCAATCAAGCTGTGTCGGCATCGGCGGCGACCCAATTCCGGGTTCCAGTTTTATCGATATTCTAGCGCTATTTGAGCAAGATCCGGCAACCGAAGCTATTGTGATGATTGGCGAAATTGGCGGATCTGCAGAAGAAGAAGCTGCCGCCTATATTAAAAAACATGTCAGCAAACCGGTAGTTTCTTATATTGCCGGTGTCACCGCCCCAAAAGGCAAGCGCATGGGACACGCCGGTGCGATCATCAGTGGCGGAAAAGGTACGGCTGATGAAAAATTTGCCGCGTTGGAAGCCGCAGGTGTCACCACCGTCCGCAGCTTAGCCGATATCGGCGAAGCCTTGCTAAAAGTGATCAAATAATTCAATTGCTTCAAAAAAGACCTGTTACAATTCAATGTAACAGGTCTTTTTTATCCGCCATCACAAGATGCGTTGATCTTTGGAGCCCGCAATGACATCCGTACCACAAAATAAAACCGAATTGTTAGCTGCAATTCAACAGGCTTTCGACAAGATCCTGCAAGAATACCGCACTTTCGACCTTGAATGTGCCCGGCAACTTGGTGTTGAAGGCAGTAGTAAAGGCACAAAGATTAGTGTTGCCGACACCCTTGCCTACCTGATTGGTTGGCAAAATTTAGTTTTAAAATGGTACTGTAAAAAACAACGAGATGAACCGATTGACTTTCCCGAAAGCGGTTATAAATGGAATGAATTGGGTAAACTGGCAAACAAATTTTATCAACAATATCAGAATTGGGATTATAACGATTTACTGCAAGAGTTTATTACGACCAGCAAAGCGCTGATCGATCTCGTTGAATCACTAGACAATCAGCAGCTCTATGGGGAAAGTTGGTACAAGCAATGGACTCTTGGCAGGATGATACAGTTTAACAGTTCATCGCCGATGAAAAATATGCGCAATAAAATCCGGAAGTTTAAACGACAAAGTGCGGTTTAACCGCACTTTGCATGAATATGATGTCTATTCTAGCGCAAACTAAACTTACGCCTTAAGGTTCGCAGCAATAAAAAGACCCAAGGCCATAATACGCCACTGAAAACTGCGCCCAGCAGCTCTTGTGCGCTAAAATCGGCACTGTGCATAAACAGTTCGATTAAGAAAATACTAATATGAATAACCACCACGGCTATCACAACCAACATACTTTGCAACCATAGCGATAGATTACGTAATATCAAATGGTTAGAGGCTATCAGATAAGCAAAAATCGATAATATCAGGGCATGTACGCCGAGGATCGAACCTAAACTGAGATCCCAAATCAACCCAACCACAAACGCATATCCAATACTGATTTTATTCGGAATCGCCAACACCCAATACAATAGCACCAACACTAACCAAGAGGGGCGCAAACCTTGAAATTCAGCTGACCATGGTGTAATTTCCATTACCAGTGCAACCAAAAAAGTACACACCACCATTAACAGTTGCAAAATCCAATTGCCTTTCATTACTGAGCGCCCTCTGTCAATGCATCTTGTTGCTGTTGATTGGCATCTGCCGGTGCCAACTCTTCGTTTGCTGCGGGTTCTTGCGACGAATTCCCATCAATTTGCTCTTTGACAGTTTTATTATTGTCCGGTGCCAGCAGTTCATCTTGTCGAGTTGATAGCCGTTGACGCACCGTATTGCGCACATCTTCCGGCGAAAGCGATTGTGGTCGGTGCAATTCATCATTCACCGGCCACAGCAGCAGCAAATAGCGCAAGCGCTCCAACGATGCCAGCGGTTTGGCTGAAATCACCGCAAAATAGTTCTGTTTATCGGTTGAGACTGAATCGACAATAGCAACCGGATAACCTTCCGGAAAGCGCCCGCCCAAGCCTGATGTCACCAGTAGATCACCTTTCACAATATCAACCGAATGTGGTACATTGTCCAGTTGCAACTCATCGCCACGTCCGGTTCCGCTGGCAATCAAACGCACATCGTTACGCAGCACCTGCAACGGAATCGAATGCGTAACATCGGTAATCAACAACACTCGACTAGTGGTTGCGCCCACGGAGGTGACTTGCCCCACCACACCTTTTTCATCAATCACCGGCTGTCCGACAAACACACCGTCACGGCTACCTTGGTTGATCACCACTTGCTGGCGATAAATATCTGACTCTGTGGTCAATACTTCGGCAATTTTCTTATATTCATCATAGCGTAGCGGCGAATTGAGCAGCAAACGTAAGCGTTGATTTTCGACTTTGAGTTGATCCAGCAGTAACAGATCGGCATTCTTTTCCCTTAGCTGCTCTTTCAGCACTCGGTTTTCGATTTGTAGTTTAGAGGTGTCGGCAAGGTTATCAGATACGCCATCCAGCACTGAACGGGGAATATTGGCAAAATAAAACAGACCGCTGATAGAGGTTTCCATCAGGCTACGCACCTGAATCATACCACTGCTGCGGCCATCACTGATCATCAATAAAATCGATGCAACAATCGCCAGAATAAGACGAATTCCTAAAGGGGGAGCTTTAGAAAAAATAGGTTTCATTGCGCTTTACTCTAAAAAGTGGCGGTTTTAATAGGCTTAAAACCGCACTTGTGAAAAAAAGAGTGTTTCAACGATTAGTCATCGCTGAAAATATCGCCACCGTGCATATCGATCATATCTAACGCTTCACCACCGCCTCGTGCCACACAAGTCAACGGATCTTCAGCAACAATAACCGGCACACCGGACTCTTTCGACAACAGTCTGTCGATATTCGGCATCAAAGCACCACCGCCGGTTAACACCATGCCACGTTCAAAAATATCTGCCGCCAATTCCGGTGGGCAGGACTCAAGTGCGGTACGAACCGCTGTCACAATGCCGCTTAGCGGTTGTTGAATCGCTTCCAACACATCGCGTGAAGTCAGTTTAAAGCTGCGTGGCGCACCTTCAGCCAGGTTATGTCCATGAACTTCAATCTCTTTGATTTCATCATCTTCATCGATATATGCAGTACCGATTTCTTGCTTAATCCGTTCTGCCGTTGCCTCACCGATTGAAGAGCCAAATGTGCGACGAACATAGGCAATAATTGCCTCATCAAACCGATCGCCGCCGATACGTACCGAAGACGAATACACCACACCGTTCAACGAGATCACCGCCACTTCAGTCGTACCACCACCAATATCGATTACCATCGAACCGGTTGCAGTAGACACCGGCAATTTAGCGCCAATTGCCGCTGCCATCGGCTCTTCGATCAAATAAACTTCACGCGCACCGGCACCGATTGCCGATTCTTTAATCGCACGGCGCTCAACTTGAGTTGCACCAGCAGGCACACAAACTAAAACGCGCGGGCTAGGACGCATAAAATTGTTACGATGAACTTGCTTGATAAAATATTGCAACATTTTTTCAGTGACGAAAAAATCAGCAATCACGCCGTCTTTCATCGGACGAATCGCAGCGATACTTTTTGGCGTGCGTCCCAACATCATCTTGGCTTCACGCCCGACTGCCGCAATACTTTTCAGTGAGCCGGCACGATCTTGACGAATCGCCACCACTGAAGGTTCATCCAGAACGATCCCTTGCCCTTTAACATAAATAAGTGTGTTAGCCGTGCCGAGATCGATAGAAAGGTCGTTAGAAAACAGACCACGAATTTTTTTAAACATAATAATTCCGATGTAAGATAAAGAGGGTTGAGCCGAGAACGGCGAAAAAATTGTGCTAAATGTACCAAAAAACCACTAATTCCACAACTTGAAATCACAATATTGCCGATAGCGTACATGTTGGCAGCAGCAATCTTTCTGACGCCTATAACAGCATAAAAAAATGGCGGTCAAGCGACAGCCATTTTTTGAACAATTCAGAACCGCACTTCTGCATTTTATCTAATTGTTTTATTTACTAATCAATCCCAAAAACTCTTTGCGGGTTTCACGATCTTCTAAGAATACGCCACCAAACGCTGATGTGACGGTGTAACTATTAGTATCCTTAATACCGCGGCATTTGACACAAAAATGGGTCGCTTTAACATAAACTGCCACATCATCTGTTTGCAAAATTGCCTGAAGTGCGGTCAACACCTGCTCGGTTAAGCGTTCTTGCACTTGGGGGCGTTGCGCCAAAAAAGAGACCACTCGATTGATTTTAGACAAGCCGATCACCCAGTCTTTCGGGTAATACGCCACCGAAACTTGCCCGTCGATGGTAACAAAATGGTGTTCGCAGGTGCTGGTCAGCGTGATGTCGTTCACCAACACCATTTCACTGACTTTCATACGGTTACGAATCGTGGTGATTTTAGGAAAATTGGCATAATCCATGCCAGTGAAGATTTCATCGAGATACATTTTAGCCATTCTACCCGGCGTTTCTTCAATACTGTCATCGCTCAAATCCAAGCCGATCAGTTGAATCACTTCACGCATATGACTCTCAATTTGTTTGCGACGTTCATTTAAACTTAAGGCGACGCTTTTCATCGGGGTTTCGATGCCTTTTGCTATCAAGGCATCACGCACTCTGGCGGCTTCAGCAGAAATGTTGCTCATTTATTACTCCAGTTAAAATCAAGTTTGTTATTCTAGCAAAGTTAACTTAATAGGCAAATGCAAGAATGTGGAATTTAAGCTAAAATAACCCAAATATCGGAATTATAAAACTATTAAAGAAATAGAGGATTAAAATGAATAACTTGCTCTCGTTAGATCAAGCCTTACAACAAATGTTGAATGCTCTCCCTGCACCAGACGCCGGCCAAACTGAAATATTGACGCTGATGGCAGCACAAAACCGCATTTGTGCCGAAGATATCTGTTCGCCGATTAATGTACCGAGTTTTGACAATTCCGCCATGGATGGTTATGCGGTACGAATCGCAGATTTAGCAGATGGGCAACCATTACCGATTGCCGGAAAAAGTTTTGCCGGAACACCGTTTAACGCCGATTTACCAGCCAAAAGTGCGGTCAGAATCATGACCGGTGCCATGATTCCGCTCGGTTGTGACGCGGTGATTATGCAGGAACAGGCTGAAATTGATGCCGACGGCAAAGTGCGGTTTAACGCAGATGTCAAAGCTGCAATCAAAACCGGACAAAATATCCGTCGGGAGGGTGAAGATGTTAAACGTGGCGAAGTGGTTTTGCAACAAGGGGCGAAATTGACCGCAGTTTCGCTGCCGTTGCTGGCTTCACTTGGTATCGAACAACTTCGGGTATTTAAACGAGTCAAAGTGGCGCTGATCTCTACCGGTGATGAATTAATCAGCGTCGGTAAACCGCTCAAGGCTGGGCAAATTTATGATACCAATCGATTTGCAGTGCAATTAATGCTGCAAAAATGGGGCTGTGAAATTTTAGACTACGGTATTTTACCTGACGATGAAGCGTTATTTGAACAAAAGTTCAACCAGGCGCAGCAACAAGCGGATTTGGTGATCACCAGCGGCGGCGTTTCAGTTGGTGAAGCCGATTTTACCAAAACCGTGCTGGAAAAACTGGGACAAGTCAACTTCTGGAAATTAGCGATAAAACCGGGCAAACCATTTGCGTTCGGTAAATTAGAAAACGCTTGGTTCTGCGGACTGCCCGGCAATCCGGTTTCTGCGCTAGTGACGTTTTACCAATTGGTTCAGCCGGTTCTTGCCCGTTTAAGCGGTTTCAGCCAGTGGCAAAAGCCGATTCAACTGCAAGCCATCAGCAGCGCACCGTTAAAAAAAGCGGTCGGGCGTTTGGATTTTCAGCGCGGATTTTACCATGTCAATGATGATGGACAAATTGAAGTACGCGCTGTTGGTTTTCAAGGCTCACATTTGTTCAGTGCGTTTGTCGCCAGCAACTGTTTTATCGTTTTAGAACGCGAACGTGGCAATGTAGCAATCGGCGAACACGTGATCATTGAACCTTTTGACACCACATTAAACTAAAAGGCGATGAAGCATGAGCGAGCTAAGCTATCAGGAAACGCTGCGTTATAACCGCCAAATCATCTTAAAAGCCGTTGATTTTGACGGGCAAGAAACACTGAAAGACAGCAGAATGCTGATTGTCGGTTTAGGTGGTTTGGGTTGTGCGGCAGCACAATACCTGGCAACGGCAGGGGTTGGGCATTTGACGCTGCTGGATTTTGATATTGTGTCGCTGTCGAATCTGCAACGCCAAGTGCTGCATAACGACAGCCGCTTGGAGATGCCCAAAGTGCGGTCGGCACAGCTGGCATTGCAGCAACTCAACCCACATATTGAGATTCAAACCATTGATAAACAATTGAGCGAAGCTGAATTAAGTGACGTTGTCACTCAGTTTGATGTTGTTTTGGATTGTACTGACAATGTAGATATCCGTAATAGTCTAGATCGCTGTTGTGAACAGCATAAAATTCCGTTGGTCTCTGGCGCAGCCATCCGTTTTGAAGGGCAGGTTTCAGTGTTCAGTTATCAACCGAACACGCCAACTTACCGCACGTTGAGCCGATTATTTGGCGACAGTACACTCAGCTGCGTCGAAGCCGGAATTATGGCGCCTGTCGTCGGTATTGTCGGTTCGATTCAGGCGCTAGAAGCGATCAAAGTGCGGTTAAATATCGGTAAAAACCTGTGTGGACGCTTGTTGCTGATCGATGGCTTAACCATGTCGGTACGAGAGCTGAAATTGCCGGCTTAATTGGCGATGCTTCCACACCAACGCTGAAATAAATCCTGCGGCAGCTCAATTTCAAACTGGTCGAGCAGTCGATTAATACTTTGATTAATAATGTCATCGATGGTTTTCGGCTGGTGGTAGAACGCAGGCATCAGCGGCGTAATCTGGGCGCCGATTTCTGCGGCTTGGCTCAACAAACGCAAATGCCCCAAATGTAGCGGCGTTTCACGCACGCATAGATGCAGCGGCTTGCGCTCTTTTAAACACACATCGGCAGCACGGCTGATCAAATCATCACTGTAACAGTGGGCAATTGCCGATAAGGTTTTGATCGAACAGGGCACGATAACCATGCCCAAAGTGCGGTATGAGCCGGAGGAAATCGCCGCGCCAATATCACGAATATCATAGTTCACGCTAGCGAGTTGCCGCACTTGCTGCACGCTATACTCGGTTTCCATCGCAATGGTTTGTCGCGCCGCATTGCTGATAATCAGATGGGTTTCAATTTCGCTTTGCTGCAACACTTCCAGCAGCCGAATCGCATAAATCGCCCCCGATGCGCCGCTGATAGCAACAATCAAGCGCGATTTTTTTTCGTTCTGCTTACTGTTCACATTACGGCTTAGATTGTTATCGTTCATTGTGTATTTCAAGGTTGGTCGCATCTTTTGCCTGCTGCTGTTTGGCGCTATCATTACGAGCAAAGGCAATATTGTCCAGGTACGCTTTAGACACATCGCCGGTAATATACTCACCGGTAAACACCGACGCATCAAAATGCTGAATCGATGGATTTTCTTGCTGCACCGATTCAATCAAATCTTGTAAGTCTTGGAAAATTAAACGATCAACCCCTATCAGCTCGGCAATCTGTTCGACGCTACGATTATAAGCGATCAGCTCGCTTGCAGCAGGCATATCAATGCCATACACATTTGGGTAGCGAATTTCCGGTGCCGCTGACGCAAAATAGACTTTTTTGGCACCGGCATGACGTGCCATTTCAACAATTTGTTCTGAAGTCGTGCCGCGCACAATTGAATCGTCCACCAATAGCACATTTTTGCCTTTAAATTCAGAAGAAATGGTATTTAATTTGCGGCGCACGGAATTTCTGCGCTGCTCTTGCCCCGGCATAATAAACGTTCGCCCGACATAACGGTTCTTAACATAACCTTGACGATACGGCACGTCCAATTCCCGAGCAATTCGCAATGCAATATCGGTTGACGTTTCCGGAATCGGAATCACCACATCAATCTCCAATCCTTGCCACTCTTTAGCGATTTTCTTGCCTAAACGTTCCCCCATATGCACTCGGGCAGCGTACACCGACACACCATCAATACAGGAGTCTGGACGGGCAAAATACACATATTCGAAAATACACGGACACAAATCCGGACTGGCCGCACACTGTTCAGAATAAAACTGACCGTCGAAAGTGACATAAATCGCTTCGCCCGGTTTAACATCGCGCACAAATTCAAAACCAATCGCATCTAACGCTACGCTTTCTGATGCAAAAGCATACTCTGTTATCCCGTTATCTAAACTCCGTTTGCCCAACACCAGTGGGCGAATGCCATAAGGATCACGAAAGGCAACCATGCCAAAACCGATAATCATCGCCACACAGGCATACGCACCACGAATATCTGCATGGGTTTTGCGAATAGCGTTGAAAATGTCCTCCGCTTGCAAATCCAGACTGGCGCTGTAATCTAAATGATAGGCAAGAATATTCAGCAGGGCTTCAGAATCGGAATTAGTATTAACATGGCGGCGGGCTAAGGTGAACAATGTCTGTTTTAGTTCATCGGAGTTGGTGAGGTTGCCATTGTGTACCAATGTCAGCCCGTAGGGTGAATTGACATAAAACGGCTGCGCTTCCGAAACGCTGGAACTGCCGGCAGTCGGGTAACGAACATGCCCGATTCCGGCATTGCCCTGCAACCGCAGCATATGGATTTGTTGAAAAATATCACTCACCAAACCATTGGCTTTACGTAATCGAAAGCGATTTTCATCGTCTACAGTGACAATCCCAGCAGCATCTTGTCCACGATGTTGCAACACGGTCAGTCCGTCGTAAATAGCCTGATTAACTGGTGTTTGCCCAATAATGCCAATAATTCCACACATGTTTTGTTTGTCCTTTTCAGTTCGTCCCAAGGGATCCGTTAACGGTTAAAGTTAGGGGTCAAAAATGAAGAATTTTGTTGCAATTGTTGGAAGAACCACTCTACCACAAAGCCAAAGTGCGGTATTAATTTTGAACTTTTCCACAGTTCAGATTGCCCAAAACTGGTAAAAGTATCCGCACAAAACAGTAACGCAGCAACAATTAATACGCCGCGCAGTACGCCAAAACAAGCACCCAGCACCCTATCGGTGCCGCTGAGTCCGGTTTTATCCACCAATTGACCGATAATATAATTAATAATTGCGCCAACAATCAAACTACAGATAAACAGAATGGTAACGGCAACGCCAATACGAATATTTTCAGATTCTATCTGGGTCAACATACTGGCAAGATAGGGATAAAAACGGCTGGCAACGATGAACGCAACCACCCAGCTGGCAAGCGACATCACCTCTCTCACAAAACCACGCAATAAACTGACGATTAAAGAGAAAACAATAATGCCGATAATGATGTAATCAATCATGTAACAACTCTTGGGAAATAAAAGAAATTAGCCATTCATTATGGTCAAGACGGATTATTGTACAAAAAAAGACAAGCTTTGCGTAGCAAAATTTTACATGCAGCAAAAAGGCGGGAAAATCCCGCCTGTTACTTAAAAATGGGTGGTTAAGCCACACCTAAGCTGCAACCATCACCATTGCCGGACGAATAACTCTTCCGTTTAACAAGTAACCTTTTTGTAGCACTTGTGTAATCTGATTCGTGGTAAACCCTTCACTCGGCTGCATCGAAATTGCTTGGTGCAACTCTGGATTAAACGTTTCACCCACTGCACCGACAGCTTCAATGCCGAATTTATTCACCGTCGATAATAACGATTTGTAGGTTAGTTCAACACCGTCAAAAATGGCTTTACCCGCATCGTCACCGATGGTTTGGGTGTTTAAGTCAAGCGCACGTTCTAAATTATCAATCACTTCCAAGAGTTCTTTAGCAAATTTCTCCAAGGCGAAATTATGTGCTTTTTCAACATCTTGCTCTGCACGGCGACGGATATTTTCTATCTCGGCACGGCTACGCAGTTGGACATCTTGCACTCGTTTATCGCTCTGTTCCAGTTGCTCCTCCAGCTCCTGAACCCGTGCAATCGCCTCTTCTAACGGATCACCCGTCACTTCCGGTAATTGTTCCTCTGCTTTCGCAGCGTCTTCGATGGTCGTTTCTAGATCTTTTTCTTCGGCTAACTCAGACATTTTTTTCTCCATACAGACTGAAATAAATCAAATTTACTTATTCTACCGAAAAAACCGCACTTTAGCTCAATTTTATCCGGTGAATAGTGCTTTCAATTGTAACTCTTTTTGTTAATATAGGGTTTAAAATGACGATTTCAAGCACTATCTGACTTTTATGTCTGTTACTGTTTTTTACGAGCAAAATAAATGCACAATTCTTTTTCTTCAAGCGCCAATGCACCCCAACAAGGCAAGCGTAACTTTCATACCATCGGCTTGGTCGGACGACCGAGAAACGATAATGCGCTGCAAATGCACAAAAACATCTACCAATGGTTAAGTGAACGGCACTACCAAGTGTTGGTGGAAAAAGATATCGGCAAAGATCTCTCGATTCCTGAGGAACATATTGCCCCGATTGAACAAATTGGTGAAAAAGCAGATTTGGCGATTGTAATCGGGGGTGACGGCAATATGCTAGGTACTGCACGGATTTTGGCACGCTACGACATCGCTGTCATCGGTATTAATCGTGGACATTTGGGATTTTTAACCGATATTGATCCGAAACATGCCTATTCGCAACTACACTCTTGTTTGGAAGAAGGCGAGTATTTTATCGAAGAGCGGTTTCTGCTGGAAGCGATGGTCGAACGTGATAATGAGTTGATTAATCTGAATAATGCCGTCAATGAGGTGGTGATTCATCCGGCAAAAATCGCGCATATGATCGATTTTCAAGTGTATATTGATGACAAATTTGCGTTCTCGCAACGTTCCGACGGTTTGATCATTTCAACGCCGACCGGCTCAACCGCTTATTCGTTGTCTGCCGGCGGACCGATTTTGACCCCACAGCTCAACGCCATCGCCTTAGTGCCGATGTTTCCACACACCCTCTCTTCGCGCCCGTTAGTGATCGACGGCAACAGTGTGATTTCGCTGCGCTTTGCCCAATATACAGTGCGTCAGCTGGAAATCAGCTGTGACAGCCAAGTGGCGCACGCCTTTTCACCGGACGACAAAATCATCGTGCGTAAAAGCCAAGATACGCTACGGTTGCTACATTTGAACGACTACAACTATTTTAATGTGCTGAGTGCCAAATTAGGTTGGCTACAAAAACTGTTTTAATCTTTTGCAAGGCATTCAATGCAAAAGTGCGGTTGCCTGACGCCACCGCACTTGCTGTTACTGATTTTATTGCTAAGCGATTACCTAACCAATCACATGTGGCAAATAGCCTTTATCCACCAAAAATGGAATTGCAATAATCAATATACCCAATAATAAGGCAAACAGCAGCGACGGATTGCCACCCCATACCCGATACGCTAAGTTAGGTGACTGGCGTCGTGCTTTCCAAGCCAAACCGACCGGCAACACCAGTCCGTAAAAAGCAAACATCACCCCGGCACCGTTGAGTGCCATAATAAAACCTTCAGGATAGAACAGCGCAAACACCAGTGGCGGCAAGAATGTTAATAAACCCAATGAAGCGCGATTTGAGCGTACTTTGACTCGATTAAGCAGATCTTTTAAACAGTCAAACAGACTCAATGCCACCCCTAAAAATGAGGTAATCAACGCCAACGATGAGAATACTCGAATCGCTTCACTCAACACCGTGCTACCGGTGATTTCACGCGTTGCATTCACCAAGCCGTTTAAGGTGGGATCTTGCTGTAAAATCTGCAAAAATTGGCTTTGGCTCAATACGCCGTGAGTGGAAAGCTGCCACAATAAATACGCAAACAGTGGAATACCGGTGCCCACTAATATAGC
>VDHG01000022.1 GCA_006228005.1 Testudinibacter crocodili | reverse complement strand
AGTAATGGCGAAAAAGCGTCATAGTCCTGCGGATTGTGTTTAAAATGAGCACACTCGTCGTTGTAATCCTCATCAATAGTCCCGCTATTGATTTCGGCTTACGCCTAGTTTGTGCTCATTTTAAACGACAACTCAAAATATAAACAAAGATCAACAGACCCTAATGATAATCAACTATTTCCACATGGTGAGCGTGCCCATGCTGCCAAATAAAACAGATTCGCCATTGATCGTTAATCCGAATACTGTATTGCCCTTCTCGATCTCCCCTTAAGGCTTCTAACTTATTGCCGGGAGGAAGTCTAAGAAACGCCAGATCAGTTGCAGAATGCAGCTGTTGTAACTTTCTGATGGCAATTCTTTCAAAAGAAATAAATTTTGCAAAACGCTTACCGTGAAAAAATGCTTTCGTTTTTTTACAAGCAAAATGTGTAATCATCGTAGCCTGGTCCATTAATATTATAATAACGCATTGCGTTATTATCAAGAAAATGAGTGTACAATGATTCACATTATGCTTAGCCAGAAATTGAATCCTGCGTTGGTATAAAAATATGGAATTTAGATCGCACGTTGCAAAAATAAGTGACAAAAAAAGCAGCCCTTCGGCTGCTTCAGTGAGTTGATCATCAGTTGATCGTAAGACCGCACTTTTGCTGCATTTACGCTTGATCACCGATCAGCACGGATTCCAATGCAATTTCGATCATATCGTTGAAAGTCAATTGGCGTTCTTCAGCGCTGGTTTGTTCGTGGGTACGAATATGGTCGGAAACGGTGCAGATACACAGCGCTTTTGCACCGAATTCAGCGGCAACACCGTAAATACCGGCAGCTTCCATTTCTACACCCAAAATACCGTATTTTTCCATCACGTCGAACATCGCCACATCCGGCGTGTAAAACAGATCGGCAGAGAAGATGTTACCGACCCGCACGTTTACCCCTTTTTGCTTCGCCGCTTGCACCGCTGCCTGTGTCATATCAAAGTCGGCAATCGCTGCAAAATCATGATCCTTAAAGCGAATACGGTTGACTTTTGAGTCGGTACAAGCACCGGCGCCGATCACCACATCACGCAATTTGACATCCATTCGTACCGCACCGCAAGAGCCTACACGGATAATTTTTTTGACACCGTATTCGGTGATCAGTTCTTTGGCATAGATCGAGCAAGACGGAATCCCCATGCCGTGCCCCATCACCGAAATTTTGCGCCCTTTATAAGTGCCGGTGTAACCCAGCATATTACGCACATTGGTCACTTCTTTGGCGTCATCTAAAAAGGTTTCTGCAATATATTTGGCGCGCAACGGATCGCCCGGCATTAAAACAACATCGGCAAAAGCGCCGTCAACAGCATTAATATGTGGAGTTGGCATAATTTTAGTCCTCTTTTTTAATCAGTTATTTTTGATTCAATTATTTGTTAAAGTTAATCATTGATGTGCCGTAATCCATTGGCGACAGGTCAAAATAATTAGCAATAGTCTGCCCGATGTCGGCAAAGGTTTCACGTTTGCCCAAGAAGCCTTTCGGAACCTCGCTGCCGTACAGCAACACCGGCACATGTTCACGGGTGTGGTCAGTGCCAGTCCAAGTCGGATCACAGCCATGATCAGCGGTAATAATCAGTAAATCGCCCTCTTCCACCAGTTTCAATACTTCCGGCAGACGCGAATCAAAATATTCCAACGCTTGGGCATAGCCTGCTACATCACGGCGATGACCATAGTCCGAATCAAAATTGACAAAGTTCGGGAACACAATGGTGTTGTCGCCGGCGGCTTTGATCTCAACAATCGTTTTGTCGTAAATCTCTTCCAAGCCGGTCGCTTTCACTTTGCTCGTGATCCCAGTGTGGGCATAAATATCAGCGATTTTGCCGATCGAAACCACTTCGCCTTGTTTTTCGTCGACCAGTTTTTGCAGTACTGTAGCTGATGGTGGTTGCACCGAATAATCATGGCGGTTGCCGGTGCGTTTGAAATTGCCGGCTTTGTCACCCACAAACGGACGGGCAATCACACGACCGATATTGTAGCCTTCCAGCTCTTCACGCACGATATGGCACAATTCGTACAATTTTTCCAAGCCATAAGTCTCTTCATGACAGGCAATTTGGAATACGGAATCCGCAGAAGTATAGAAAATCGGTTTGCCGGTTTTCATATGCTCTTCGCCCAAGTCGTCCAATACGACGGTACCAGAAGAGTGACAATTGCCCAAATAGCCCGGGATACCGCTCTTTGCTACGATTCTGTCTAAGAGTTCTTGTGGAAAGCTGTTTTGATGATCTTTAAAATAGCCCCAGTCGAACAGCACCGGCACCCCAGCGATTTCCCAGTGACCTGATGGCGTATCTTTGCCAGATGAGATCTCTTTGGCAAAAGCATAGCCACCGATCACCTCTGCATCGCCATCCATGCCTGCCGGCACACGCCCGGTTGATTCTTTTGCTGCCAGCGCCAAACCCAATTTGGTTAGGTTAGGCAGTTTCAACGCACCGCTACGCTCGGCGTTATCCGCTTTGCCTGCTGCACATTGCTCAGCAATATGCCCTAAAGTATCAGACCCGACATCTCCAAATTTATCCGCATCGGCGGCAGCCCCGATTCCAAACGAATCCATCATTAAAATAAAGACTCTTTTCATTTTATTTTCCTATTGTTATGACTATTGTTATAACTATTGATATCACTAATATCCACTCGTTGTTTTAGACTGGCTTTTACCACTTAAAGTTCCCAACAAATCGTTCAGCAAACCAGAGGCGCCAAAGCGGAAATGTGTCGGGTTGATCCAGTCAGCACTGAGAATATCTGCGGCTAATTGCAGATACTGCTGCGCATCTTGTGCGGTGCGTACGCCACCGGCCGCTTTAAAACCGACCCGATCTTGCACTTGCAAATCCACAATGGTTTGTAACATAACCGCTGCGGATTCCAAGGTCGCATTGACTTTTACTTTACCGGTCGAGGTTTTGATAAAATCAGCACCGGCACGAATCGAAATTTCCGATGCCAAACGGATCAACTCCGCTTGCTGTAATTCGCCGCTTTCGATGATCACTTTCAACAACACACCACGCTCGGCACAAACTTGTTTACAACGACTGACCAAATCAAAACCGCACTTTTGATCACCGCTGATCAAAGTGCGGTATGGAAACACCACATCGACTTCATCTGCACCGTAAGCAATGGCTGCTTTGGTTTCACTGACCGCAATTTCGATGTCGTCATTGCCATGTGGAAAGTTGGTTACGGTGGCAATTTTCACCTGGTTCAAGCCAAGTTGGCGCAAGGTTTTGCGCGCAATCGGAATAAAGCGTGGGTACACACAAATCGCCGCTGGCGAACCAAAATCTGTTTTTGCCTGCCGGCACAATTCGATAATGACTGCATCGCTGTCATTATCATTTAAGCTGGTCAAATCCATCAAACTTAATGCCAGTTTGGCTGAAGACTCTCTATTTTCTAATGTATTCATTTTCACACTACCTTGTTACATCAAATACCAATGACAAACACCACGCCTGGCGTGGTGTTTAAATATTCGTTATTTTTTGACGAATTATCCGACTAATGCTGCACCGGTCAAACCGATAAACAAGCCGGCAATTGCAGCACTCATCAGGTTCGATAAAGAACCGGCAATAACCGCTTTAATCCCTAAGCGAGCGACATCGGAACGACGGTTTGGCGCCATAGTACCCAAACCACCAATCAAGATTGCAATAGAGCTGAAGTTGGCAAAACCACACAAAGCAAAGGTAATGATAGCTTTAGTTTTTTCAGTCAGCACCATTGGCGCTTCTGCGCCCAGATATTTCACAAAATCCATGTAAGCCACAAATTCATTGATAACCAGTTTTTGCCCGATCATTGAACCAGCGACTTGTGCTTCATTCCATGGCACCCCGATAACATACGCCAACGGTTGGAACACCCAGCCTAAAATAATTTGCAGTGACAGCTCCGGATAGTTAAACCAACTGCCGATGCCACCAATAATCCCGTTCAACAAGGCGATCAAGGCGATAAATGCCAACAACATTGCGCCAACATTCAGTGCCAATTGCATACCGGAAGACGCTCCCGCAGCAGCAGCATCTAGCACATTAGACGGTTTTTCTTCCACTGCATCGTGATCCAAATCATCATGCGGGTGTTCGGTTTGTGGAATCAAAATTTTAGCAAACAATAAGCCGCCCGGTGCCGCCATAAACGAAGCTGCGATTAAATACGGCAACGGTACTCCCATTTGCGCATAACCGATCATGACCGCCCCGGCAACCGACGCCAAACCACCACACATAATCGCAAACAGCTCCGATTCGGTCATTTTGGCGATATACGGTTTCACAATCAACGGCGCTTCAGTTTGCCCAACAAAAATATTGGCTGCTGCCGACATCGATTCGGTTTTGGAGGTTTTCAACACCAGTTGCAGGAAACCACCGATAATTTTGATCACCCACTGCATTACACCGATGTAATACAACACTGAAATCAACGAGGCGAAGAAAATAATGGCTGGCAATACCCGCAACGCAAATACGAAACCGCCACCGCCAAAGACTTCGAACATTTTATCGCTGACCAAACCGCCAAATAAAAAGCCAATCCCGTCATTACCATAATTGATTACTTTCTGTACACCTTCCGCAGCAGCTAAAAGTGCATCACGCCCTGCCGGCACATAAAGAATCAATGCACCGATACTGACTTGAATCGCTAATGCCCCCAACACCGTACGAAGGTTAATCGCTTTACGATTGTTTGATAATAGGAATGCAATGCCCAACAGCACAATGATGCCTAATATGCTCATTAATGAGTCCATAATTACCTCTAAAATAGTCTTTAAAATTTTTGTTATAAAAAACACAGCTTAAAATATATCAATTTCTATTAAAGATAGTCGATTTGATAGCTTATTGATTGGTGCAACTATACGCCTTTTTCCAAAAAAATCTGAAAATAATTTCCATAATGCGATCAAAATCAACTAATCTGAAAAATATTCAGCGCTCTTGTTTAAAAAACACACCGAAATGTTGATTTAACAAACAGTTATCACCCTATTGATACCGCACTTTTTGGCATATTGTTCCAACTGATTCATATAGCCGATATCTGGGGTATGAGCCGCAATACCAGCCGGATCACGCGTGCCTTTTGCATGCACGCGAATCAGCTTGAAAATCACCTCTGGGTGCTCTTTGAGCAGCATTGCCGTCTGTTCGATCAATTCGTAGCTGTCAACAAAATCGAGCATCACAACCAAGCGGACCTCTTCGATTTTCCCCAGCGCTAACAGACGGCGCAAATTATCAAGATTACGAGTTAAATTTGCCGATTTTATTCGCTGTGTCGCGATCAAACTATCCGGCACTTTTCCGCTCTGATTTTTACGCTCAAAGCAAAGTGCCTGCAAGCCCAAGCCGCTGCCTTTCAGATCAAATAAAAATTTATCGGTCAGTGCAATCAACTCTTGCATCGGTTCAAACTCAAAAAAACCACTCGAATCCAAATAACAACTTAAACCCAGTTGGCGCAACGCCTGAAACAGCGGCACTAATTTACGATGGTGAATGGTCGGCTCGCCACCCGAAATCGTCACGCCGCGAATAAACGGCATTGAATCTTGAACTTGATCATACAGATAACGCAGACTAACCCGTTTACTGTCGGCGCTGTATCTCGGAATAGTTTCTGGGTTGTGGCAATACAAACAATTCAATTTGCAGCCTTGCAGAAAAATACTGATGCGATTGCCAGCACCTTCAACGTTGGAAAAGGGAATAATGCGGTGCAGCGGTAGCGTAATATCGGAAAGTGCGGTCAGCGAACCGCACTTTGAATCATTATCTGACAACAACCCGTTATGCGGCATTGACATTGCCCTGATCACGCAGTTGGCGGTCAAAAACTTGCGCGCAGTCATCGGTTCCCGCACCAAACCAAGTAGTATCACGCAATACTGCCTCGCCTTGACGGAAACGTTCGACTTCGCTTTTCTTCACCAGATAGCCGGTCACCCGAATCAAATCGGTATTTTTCAGATAGGTGGTGATATAGCGATAATTCAGTGCAAAGGCGCCGTCAATGATATCCACCACCGCATCAAGGTGATCAACATAGGTTTGATCAAAGGCAAACAAGTCTCCAGTGCCGGACGGAAAATATTGATGATACGGCGCGGATTGTTTTAAGTGTGCTAATAAGGTCGGCTCTTGTCCGACTTTGACCCGATGTGCTGGCGTATTCAATTTATCTTCCGGATCAATACTGGCGCCCACTTGGGCATGCAACAAATAGTGGTTGTCGGTTCTTTCGGCGTAAACCCCGATATGGCTGTCATTCACGCTTTTTAATTTTTGCATGATTGCAGTGGCAATTTCCTCACCTCGCGCACTCTGCCCAAAGGTTTCGTTCAACCCCTCTTGCCGCAACAGGTGGTTGGTGGCATCAGCCAAACCGACAATCGCAAACATGCCGGTAAAATTGGTGCGTTTAATAAAGCCTTCTTGCTCCAAAAAGCTGGTCTTGAAAAAATTACTCTGTTCAACAATAAATTGATGCCGCTTATCCATGGTAGAAAGTGCCAATTTCGCCACTTTCGGCAACAGTTGTTCCACCATTTCCGTGACCGAGCCGCAAGCTCTGGCTATCGTACCCAAACGCAAACGAGTCAAGGTATAAGCCCCGCCACATTCCGGCAAAGCGTTATAACAGCTGGCAACGCCATACTCCTCGCCCAAATCGGCACGATAATAAGCATCATTGGCAAACGATGGCTTGGACACCAACAAACAGGCTTTTGCCGCTAACTCAGCAAATTCACGCGAGGTTTTGTTTTTATCGTAACGAATCGTCATATTCGGCGTCGTGTTTTCCAACTCGATCACTGCCTGTAGAATCAACCGTCCGGCACGGGTTTCATAAGGACCGATATTGGCGTGACAAAAAGAGTCCGGCACGGTTTTATCAATATGATTTAAAAAGCGTTTAATTTTGATATAGTCTTGCGCTTCGTCACAAATAAACGGCTCCAGCAAGCTGTCTAACCGTCCGATATAAACCGGAAACGTGGTAATAGACGGAACATGGGAGTAAATAATCAGCAATCCGTCCAACACGTCATCAAGAGTTTTTGGTATCGGCAGATCAAGAAAGCGACAACCCTTTTTAACATAGACCGAATAATCCGGCAGAATGTAGCGCGGACGATAAACTGCATAGCCTTCATTCAAATCACAGATCATTTGATTTTGAAGATATTGCCACTCTTCATCGCTATAACCCAACAGTTCTCTCGGATCAAACAAACGCTCCGCAATATTGCCTAATGTCATTAATTTTTGTTGATAGGTCAAATTTTCGGCTTTAACCGTGTCCAGAATATCCTGTAATGTTGCTAACATAAGTGCTCCCTCAATATCCTCTACTCTAAAAAACAAATGGTATAGAATTCACCTTTCGCCCACAAGATTAAAACTGTGATCACCGTCAACTAACTGGGATATTTCTCAATTTAGCTCACTGATACTAAAAAATGATTTAGCAATTGAGCAGAACACGATTAGAATGATGTGGATACTGCTCACTCTCGGAAATCTATGACCGTTAATACCTTCAAAAAACAGTTTGCCGTTCTCCCAAAAACCAAATGGAGCGCCAGCCGGTTATGGGAGTTCAAAAGGCGTAGTTTTCTACCGCTGTGCATTTCGCTGATCTTGGTCGGCATCGGGGAAGGATTTTTGTTGGTCTCCAATCTCGGCTCTGCCCCTTGGACAATTTTGTCACAGGGCATCGCCCTGCAAACCGAGGTAAGTGTCGGCGTTGCTTCTTTTATCGTCAGTTGTCTGGTGATGTTATGCTGGTTTCCGCTGCATTTAAAAATCGGTCTGGGCACGGTGTTAAATATTATCCTGATCGCGATTGCGCTTGGCGTCACCGCTAAAATGGTCGCCTCGCCTGCAACCGCACTTGGACAGTTCGGCTATGCTGTGATCGGCATTTTATTGATGGGCATCGGCTCCGCCTTTTACCTCACCTGTCATATGGGCGCCGGCCCACGCGACGGCTTAATGGTCGGACTATGCCAACGCTTTAAACTCAAAGTCGGTTTGGTACGCACCCTCATGGAAAGCAGCGTCGCCCTGATCGGCTTTTTACTCGGCGGCACCCTGGGCTTCGCCACGCTACTGTTCGCATTTTCTATCGGCTGGGTTATTCAATTAACCTTATACTGCTTCACGGCTTATCGCAGCGAATAGTCGTCTCAAATAAAAATATTGAACTAATATTGGGCATAGTAGACAAA
>VDHG01000021.1 GCA_006228005.1 Testudinibacter crocodili | reverse complement strand
ATAATTTGAGCTATAGACTATTTTTCGCCACTCTTTTGTTTTGCAAATAAATAAGGCAAAAGTTGTGAAGTTTAGTGATTCTAAACGAACGACTTTTAACGCCGCTGTAGTAGCGAAAAGTAATGGCGAAAAAGAGTCATAGTCCAGCGGATTGTGTTTAAAATGAGCACACTCGTCGTTGTAATCCTCATCAATAGTCCCGCTATTGATTTCGGCTTACGCCTAGATTGTGCTCATTTTAAACAACAACTCAAAATATAAACAAAGATCAACAGACCCTAGATTTTATAACGGAGAAAATATGAAGACTCGTTACCATTATTTTAAAAATACCAATTGGTATCTACTGAAAAGGCCGATAAAAAAAGAAACATCTGATTCATGGGCAAAGAATTTGGAAGATCTCGCCAAGGTTGCACTGCTGGCTATGCCTGTTGTACTATATGGACAATATAGTTAGGGTTTTAAAATCTTCAATTCTGTCATCTTAGTTCTCTTCAGCTATTTTATTTTGCTTGGTGCTAAAGAGCTCCGAAAACATCAGGATAAATTATCGATGGAGGAATCATAATGGAAACAACAATTGTTCTGCTTATTCTACTCGCATTTTCAATCGGCATCCTGCTAGCGATAAAAAGTGCGATAAAAGATGCGATCAAACATGACGAAAAGCGATAGAAAATAAAGGCTGCCACAGGGTAGCCTTTAAACGTTAAAACTGTTTATAATCATTGGCTTGCTGTAATAATTGGCGACTCTCTTTCATAAAAACGTCGGAATAGTTGCCGAACCAATCGCTGACCTGTTTGAACGCCTGAGTAAATCCAGCACGGTCATTCTGTTCAAAAAAGCGCAACGCTTCTTCATAGCTCTGTTTCAACGATTCAATCACCGCTAAATTTTCCGGTTTGTCCAAAATAATATCCGCATACAACTCACCATCTTGCGCAAACAGGCGTCCGATCATTGCCAATTCCAAACGGTAAATCGGAGAGGAGAGTGCTAATAATTTTGATAATTCAACCGGCTGGCGCGATAAATGCAAGCCGTTGGCAAAGGTGGCAAAATGGCGCAAGGCTTGAATATAGGTCATATTTTTATCATGCTCGGCAGGGTCAATCGCATAAATGGTTGCGCCCCAAATTTGCATTTGCTGCAAAATCCATTGATAACGTTCAGGGTAGCGCCCGTCACAACGCACAATCAGTTGTTTGGCAAAACTGGCTATGTCGGGTCCGAACATCGGATGTAAACCCAATACCGCTCCTTGATGCACTTGCAGCATTTTTTCAACCGGTTGGCGTTTCACGGAAGTGAAATCCAGCAGTAGCATATTTTCACGCAAGTGCGGTTGCAGACGTTCGATGGTTTCTAAAGTGTTGCGAATCGGTACAGTTACGATCACAACATCGGCATCGTGCAAAATCTGCTCCGCACGTTGCCAATCGGTTCGACCTAAATTTTCAACCTGATAGCCTGATAGTTGAAAATAACGCCCGAACAACCCGCCAAGCTTGCCCTTTCCGCCAACAATCACGATTTTTTTAATTGCCGGATTGACGGTTTTAAAACCGTTTTTATGCTCGTTTTGGTAAGATTCACGCATAATCCGACGCAGCAGATCTTCGATTAAATCGGGCGAAATCCCCATTTTTTCCGCTTCTTGGCGACGTGCCGCCAACATTTCTGCTTCACGCTCCGGCGCATACACCGGCAAGCCGTGTTGGTGTTTCACTTGCCCGACTTCTGCGACCAGTTGCAGGCGTTTTTCCAGTAAGCCTAATAATTGCCGATCAACGTTGTCAATTTCATCGCGTAAAGGTTGCAAAGGTTGCATTTCGCAATCTCCGTTAAGGTCTGTTCAATAATTGTTGATGAATTTTACGCAATAATTGCTCGGTTGTCTGCCAATCAATGCAAGCATCGGTGATCGAAACACCATATTGCAACTGTTGTTTCGGCTGCTCGGAACTTTGATTCCCGGCAAACAGATGGCTTTCCAACATTAATCCGGTAATCGAATGGTTACCGTCCAGAATTTGCTGCACCGCATTTTCCGCCACCAGCGGCTGACGGCGGTAATCTTTATTCGAATTGCCGTGGCTACAATCGATCATAATCGACGGTTCTAGCCCAGCTTTTGCCAACTCCTGTTCGCACTGCTGCACACATTCAGCTTGATAATTCGGTGCTTTGCCGCCGCGCAAAATCACGTGTCCGTCTTTGTTACCGGCGGTTTGCAGCAAACTGACCTGCCCTTGTTGGTTAATGCCGATAAAACGGTGTCCCATTGAAGCGGCTTTCAATGCATTAATCGCCGTTGCCAAACTGCCGTCGGTGCCATTTTTAAACCCGACCGACATCGACAAACCCGACGCCATTTCACGGTGGGTTTGCGATTCAGTGGTGCGTGCGCCGATTGCCGACCAACTGAACAGCTCCGCCATATATTGTGGCGAAATCGGATCAAGCGCTTCCGTTGCCAGCGGCAAGCCCAATTCAGCCAAATCAATCAACAATTTTCTTGCCAACTGTAAACCATTCTCTACATCAAAACTGCCGTCCAAGTGCGGATCGTTAATCAAGCCCTTCCAACCGACTGTGGTACGCGGTTTTTCAAAATAGACACGCATCACCACATAAATCGTGTCCTTCACTTCATCAGCCAAGGCTTTTAATTTGTGCGCATATTCCAATGCCGAGATTGGATCATGAATCGAACAGGGCCCAATCACCACCAGTAACCGCTTGTCTTTTTTATGAATAATATTGGCAATCTCACGGCGAGATTGTTCGATTTGTTGGCTAAGTGCGGTACTGAGTGGAAGCTTTTCTTTTAGCTCTTGTGGCGTCAACAATACTTTTTCATCATTAATATTGACATTGTGGATTGCATTTTTGTTGGCTACAGCATTCATAAAAGTCCTTGTTTTAATTTTGATGTAAATATATTGATACATATATTGTATCAATATAATTACAATAATCTATCTTTAGAAAAAATTCAAGCAAGATTTGATGCTAAGTTTACCGCACTCACCTAAGTGCTATCTGGCTACGTAGCTATGACTAAGCCAAATACTAGGGTCTGTTGATCTTTTAAGTATATTATTTGAGCTAAAACTAATCCTTTTAGCCTAGCACGGCAAAGCCGTACTAGGTTACGCATAGATCAGCCGCTTTGCGGCTACTTCAGAGAGGCAAAGCCTCTCATCAATGCTTAACCGATTGCGACCGTAGGTCGCTGTCGGATAAAATCACACTCTTTTTGCTTGATTTATAAACACAAAAGATCAACAGCCCCTAAGCCAAATCAGAAAAGCATTGCCTTAAGCAACAAATACCAGCAAGATTAAAGCTATAATTTTACACACGCTATACGGTGATTTTATGTTGACAACCTTAAACATCAATCGAATTCTTAATGCGCCCGATGAAATCAAAAAAGAGATTTCCGAAACATTATTTTCAGTCGAAAATACTTCACCAACTGAAGAAATTCTTTTCCAGCAAGCTGAGGATTTTTGGCGTAATTTAGACAGTAAAAAACCTAGCAAAAAATTAACGGCAGCAGAGCGTAAGCAACTGGTGCAACAAATCCGTAATGGCAAAAGTGCGATAACTGTCTTAGGATATGATGACAATGATTTTATTTCAGAATAACTATTTAGAAATTATTTATTACGAAGTATTATCCGAAACATCTAGGACAAAAATCATCACACATTTCGAAAATAGTCATTTTTTCGGTGGTTTTAGCGCATTTTCTTCAAAAAGAAACAAAATCAATTTTTAATTGTCGCTTTCCAGTTCGATAAGACTGACTATTTAACTTTTACCAAGAAAAGCCACGTCAAGACACTGGAAGATATGTTAAAAATCGATGATACAGAAAAACAAATCCGTTTTTGAAAAAAATCCGCCATCTTCTGGAGATGGCAGATCTTAAAATAGCATTAAACCCTAAACCTCCAAATACGCCATAATTCCCTGTGCAGCCTGGCGCCCTTCTGCGATAGCGGTCACGACCAGATCAGAACCGCGCGTGATATCACCGCCGGCAAAAATTTTCGGATTGGTGGTTTGCTGTTTAAATTCGCCTTTGGCTTCGATGCGCCCACGATTGTCGGTGGTGACGCCGACCGCACTTAACCACGGCATCACATGTGGGGCAAAGCCGAAAGCGACGATAACCGCATCGCACTCCATCAATTCTTCGCTGCCTGCCACGATTTGCGGGCGGCGACGACCATTGGCATCCGGTTCACCCAGCTCAGTGCGCACGATGTTAATCCCGACAACCTTGCCTTGCCCATCGGTTTCGATCGAAACCGGTTGTGCATTGAAATAGAAATTTGCACCTTCTTCTTTGGCATTCTGCACTTCGCGGCGGCTGCCCGGCATATTGGCTTGGTCACGACGATAGACGCAGGTTACTTGCGCCGCTTGTTGACGCAATGAGGTGCGCACGCAGTCCATGGCAGTGTCGCCACCACCGAGTACCACCACCTTTTTGCCTGCCATCGAGACAACATCATCACACGCCAAACCCATTACATTTTTAGTATTGGCAATCAGGAATGGTAATGCGGAATAGACCCCTTCGGCATTTTCATTCGGGATTTCTGCCTGCATACTTTGGTAAGTGCCGACGCCTAAAAACACCGCATCATACTCTGCCGTCAGCTGTTCTAAACTGATCTCTTTGCCGATTTCAACGCCGAGTTTAAATTCGATTCCCATCTCACTAAAAATTTCACGACGGCGGATCATCACCTCTTTTTCCAATTTAAATGATGGAATCCCGAAAGTCAGCAAGCCGCCAATTTCCGGCTCACGCTCATAGACGGTGACCGCAACGCCGTTTTTAATCAGCTGTTCGGCACAGCCTAAACCGGCAGGTCCTGAGCCTACCACTGCGACTTTTTTCCCAGTATGCGGTACCGCTTTCACCCTCGGACGCCAGCCCATTTCAAAGGCTTTTTCGGCCAGGTATTTTTCTACGCTGCCGATAGTGACGGCACCAAATTCAGCGTTCAGCGTACACGATCCCTCACACAGCCGATCTTGCGGACAAACCCGTCCGCACACTTCCGGCAAGGTGTTGGTTTCGTGCGCCAATTCCGCCGCTTCGATAATCCGATTTTCATAGACCAGTTTTAACCAGTTCGGGATATTGTTATGTAACGGGCATTTGTGCTGGCAATACGGGTTACCGCACTCCAAGCAACGATCCGCTTGTGATGCCGCTTGCGGTTGCTCATACACCTGATAAATTTCAATAAATTTTGTTTTGCGTTCCTGCAACGCTTTTTTCGGCGGATCGATTCGCGGTAAATCGATAAACTGATAAATATTTCCCTGCTGACTCATATTCTGTTTCCTATTTTGTCACTCACGCTGTTATCGTTGAGAGCCAAAGTGCGGTTGGCTAACCGCACTTTATTTTTATTCGCTTAGCCCTGATTGTGTTGGCTACTTATTGGGTTACCACTCGCAATTCATCGACGGTGCGGCGTTGGTGTCCCAATAACGAATTCACATCTTTCGCTTTCGGCTTCACCAAACGGAAGCGCCCCAGATAGTCGCTCCAGTTGGCTAAAATCCGTTCCCCTAACGGGCTAGTGGTATTTTCAACGTGTTCGGCAATCAAACCACGCAGATACTCTTGGTGCGTCGGCAATGCGTCCAATGGCAAGGTTTCAACTAATTCATGATTTAAACGCGATTCAAATTTTGCATCGCGATCCAACACATAAGCAAAACCACCAGTCATACCTGCACCGAAATTGATGCCGGTTTTACCCAACACGCACACCACACCGCCGGTCATATATTCGCAGCCGTTATCGCCGATGCCTTCCACCACCGCCGTTGCGCCGGAATTGCGCACTGCAAAGCGTTCTCCGGCTCTGCCGGAAGCAAACAGTTTACCGCCGGTTGCGCCGTATAAACAGGTGTTGCCGGCAATGGTCGACTCTTCCGCCTTGAAGATGGTGCCGCTGTGCGGACGGATCGCAATTTTACCGCCAGCCATACCTTTGCCGACATAATCGTTGGCATCGCCGATGAGATACAGATTAACGCCGCCAGCCAGCCACACGCCGAGGCTTTGCCCGACTGTGCCGTTTAAGCGAATATCAAAACGCTGCTTGTCATTGCCTTTGTTGCCGTATTGCTGCGCAATCATCCCTGATAAAGTCGCCCCCACCGAGCGGTCAGTGTTGCGCACATCGTAGCTCAGATCCACCGCTGTCTGAGCGGCAAGTGCGGTTGCTACATCAGCAACAATCGCTTTGTTCAACTCGCCTTTGTCCATCGTCGGATTGGCTTCAATACAGTGTCGGGCACTACCCTCTGGTACTTTCGGCGCATACAGTAAACCACTCAGATCCAAGGCGTGTTGTTTTGCGGTTTTGCCCTCGATAATCGACAGTAAATCGGTACGCCCGATGAGATCAATCAGCTTGGTTACGCCCAGCTCCGCCATCAATTCGCGTACGTCCTGTGCTATAAATTTGAAGTAGTTCATCGCTTTTTCCGGCAAACCGTGATAATGGTTCTGACGCAATTTTTCGTCTTGAGTCGCAATTCCGGTAGCACAGTTGTTCAGGTGACAAATCCGCAGATAACGGCAGCCTAACGCTACCATCGGTCCAGTACCGAAACCGAAACTTTCCGCGCCCAAAATTGCCGCTTTGATCACATCCAGACCGGTTTTCAGACCGCCATCGACCTGCAACCGCACTTTGTGCCGTAAGTTGTTTTCCACCAACGCCTGTTGCGCCTCCGCCAAGCCCAATTCCCACGGTGAACCGGCATATTTCACGCTCGACAACGGACTGGCGCCGGTGCCGCCATCATAACCGGCAATGGTAATCAAATCTGCATAGGCTTTCGCTACGCCGGTGGCGATCGTGCCGACACCCGGCAGCGATACCAGTTTGACCGAGATCATCGCTTTCGGATTGACCTGTTTCAAATCGAAAATCAACTGTGCCAAGTCTTCAATCGAATAAATATCGTGGTGCGGCGGTGGTGAAATCAAGGTTGAACCCGGCACGGCATAACGCAATTGTGCGATATACGGGGTGACTTTATCGCCTGGTAGTTGCCCGCCCTCGCCCGGTTTCGCCCCTTGCGCCACTTTGATTTGAATCACTTCGGCACTCATCAGATACGCTGGTGTCACCCCAAAACGCCCCGATGCCACTTGTTTGATTTTAGACACTTTTTCGGTGCCATAACGTTTCGGATCTTCGCCACCCTCACCGGAGTTGGAATAGCCGCCTAAACGGTTCATCGCCACTGCTAGCGCCTCGTGTGCTTCCGGCGACAATGCGCCGATACTCATGGCTGCCGAGTCAAAACGTTTATACAGCCCTTCCGCCGCTTCGACCTGTGCCAAATCAATTTTCTGTGTCGGATCGATATTCAGTTTTAACAGATCACGCAAAGTCGTCGCCGGGCGATTGTTTACCGTCTCGGCATATTGGCGATAGATCGCATAATCGCCACTGTTCACCGCTTGCTGCAAGTAATTCACCACTTCCGGATTATAGGCGTGATACTCCCCTTGTGGTTTATATTTCAGATAGCCACCGTTATCCAGATCCTGGCTGGCACGCCAAGCCAACTTATTCAATATTTTCAAATCAGCTTCCAATTCGGCAAAGCCTGCGCCTTTAATCCGTGAACGGATTTTGCGGAAACAGAGTGCCGCCACTTCGTCGCCTAAACCGACCGCTTCAAACAGGTGCGCGCAGCGGTAGGAAGAAATAGTGGAGATTCCCATTTTAGAAATAATTTTGTATAAGCCTTTGTTGATACCATCGCGGAAATTCGCCATCACCTGCCGGACTGGCTTTTTAATCGCGCCTTCGGCAATCATTGCTGCCAACGTTTCATAGGCTAAATACGGATAAATCGCCGTGGCGCCCAAACCGATCAACACCGCAAAATGGTGCGGATTGCGCGCCGAACCAGTTTCGACTACGATATTAGCATCGCAGCGCAAGTGGGTATCCACCAAGCGTTGCTGCACCGCACCCACCGCTAACACCGCCGGAATCGGTAATCGGTTTTTCGCCAAAGTGCGGTCGGAAATAATCAACAACACCGAACCGTCACGCACCGCACTTTCCGCTTGATCGCATAATCTCAGCAGTGCCTCTTGCAAGGATAAATCCTGTGGGTCGTAAGTTGCGTCCAGCACTTGATGTTGGTAATAAGTCGGTTCCAAGCCTTTCAACTGCTGCATATCCGAATACAG
This sequence comes from Testudinibacter crocodili, assembly GCA_006228005.1. Classification (GTDB taxonomy): domain Bacteria; phylum Pseudomonadota; class Gammaproteobacteria; order Enterobacterales; family Pasteurellaceae; genus Chelonobacter. The sequence continues at coordinate 12,174 of VDHG01000021.1, read as the reverse complement.
CAAAATCGGCGATTTGAAACTGACTCGATGCGACATCCCCTCCGTTTCGAAAAACACGCTCATCTCGCGCCCGATACTGGTGTTCAAACTCATCACGTGTTTTTCCCGCAATGGGTCGATCGGCGGATTGGTGACTTGTGCAAAATATTGACGGAAGTAATCATAAAGAATTCGTGGCTTCTCGGACAGCACTGCAAACGGGGCATCATCGCCCATCGAACCAACCGCTTCTTGTCCGTCTTCGCCCAAAACCCGAATCAGATTTTCCAACTCTTCTTTATCGTAAGCAAATTGCTTCTGATGAATCGAAAGTGCGGTTTGATCCAATTCCGCCTTACCGATTTTATCGTCCGGCAGGTTTTCATAAGGTTTTAAACGCAATACATTTTTATCCAACCAAGCACGGTACGGATGGCGCTGTTTCAGTTCTGCATCAATCTCGTTGGAATGGATCAACTTGCCGTTGATAGTATCAATCACCAATAATTCGCCCGGTCCAACCCGCCCTTTTTCCACCACTTCGTCGGGGGCATAATCCCAAATGCCGACTTCGCTGGCGATGGTGATTAACTTATCTTGTGTAATCACATAACGCGCCGGACGCAAACCGTTTCTGTCCAACGTACAAGCGGCATGCGTACCGTCGCTGAGCACGATTCCCGCTGGGCCGTCCCACGGCTCCATGTGCATCGAGTTAAAATCGTAGAACGCCTGCAATTCATCGTCCATATCCGGGTTATACTGCCATGCCGGCGGCACTAATAAGCGCATAGCACGGAATAAATCCATGCCGCCGTTGACGAACAATTCCAACATATTGTCTAACGAACTGGAGTCCGAACCACTTTCATTCACAAACGGCGCCACCGTCTGCAAGTCCGGAATCAATGGCGTATGATACTTATAGCCTCGCGCCCGAGCCCAAGCACGGTTGCCGGAGATGGTGTTGATTTCACCGTTATGTGCTAAAAAACGGAACGGCTGTGCCAACTTCCAACGCGGTAAAGTATTAGTTGAAAAACGCTGATGAAACAAACAGATACCGCTCTCCATGCGCAGATCCGCCAAATCCAGATAAAATTTCGGCAGATCTCTCGGAATACACAAACCTTTATAGATAATCACTTGGCTAGACAGGCTACAAATATAGAAATCGGGGTGTTCAACCCGCATTTCAATCCGACGGCGAGCCATAAACAAACGGCGCTCAATATCAGTGCGTCCCCAACCTGCCGGTGCATTGACAAACACCTGCTTAATCGTCGGTAAACTCGATGCCGCAATTTCCCCCAACACCGATTTGTTGATCGCCACATCGCGCCACGCCGCAATCGTCAACGTTTCGCGCGTCAGTTCCTCTTTGATAATCGCACAATATTGTTCGATTAATTGCGGATCGGTCGGCAAAAAAATCTGCCCAACGGCAAACTCTTTGCCCAAACGCCAACCTTGTTCTTCCGCCAAAAAACGGAAAAAGCGCTTTGGCATCTGCATATGCAAACCACAACCATCACCGGTTTTGCCATCTGATAACACCGCACCACGGTGTTGCATCCGCGACAGCCCCAAAATCGCGGTTCTCACCACTTTATGGCTGGGTTTTCCCTCCAAATGGGCAATCAGACCAAAACCGCAGTTCTCCCTGATCTCATCTCGGTTATAAAGCATAATAAACTTCCTGTACTGTCTAATCATTTTTCTAATATTGTTAGAAAGTACAAAAAAATACAATTTTAGTCAAAATATTTTTATATAAATTGGCAATATACAGAATATATTTCAAAAAATACAGCGTTAAAGTAGATTTATTCTAATTTAAATTTGATAATAATTATCAATTATTTTTACTGCAAAAACTCTCACTCTCGCCACTTTTACAATAGTGTTGCAATATTCAACAACTCACAGTAAAATGCGCCTTCCCTGTCGTAGCTGAATTAGAGATCGGCTATTGATGTATCTTAACTAAAATTTTTTAGGAGTTATTATGTCTCTAAGCGCAGAAGCAAAAGCAAAAATCGTTGCTGAATTTGGACGTGACGGAAAAGACACTGGTTCTTCAGAAGTTCAAATCGCTTTGTTAACAGCACAAATCAACCACTTGCAAGGACATTTCTCTGTCCATAAAAAAGATCACCATGGTCGTCGTGGTTTGTTACGCATGGTTTCTCGTCGCCGTAAACTGTTAGATTACTTAAAACGTACTGATCTGGCACTTTATACAACGACAATCGAACGTTTAGGTTTACGTCGTTAATCAAATCTGCTGATTTCCCAAGCCCTGCCATGCAGGGCTTTTTAATGTCTGAAATATCAACGATTATCGACAACAAAATTGTACACTTGCCGAAAAACACCGCACTTTGATTATAATTCCCTCAACCAAAATAAATATTTGAAATTCACTGTTGACTTGCCCCAGCGAAATTTGTATTATCTGCGCCACTCATTAAGAGTCAACCGTGCGGAGGAATGGTCGAGCGGTTGAAGGCACCGGTCTTGAAAACCGGCGAGGGTTTACGCCCTCCGTGAGTTCGAATCTCACTTCCTCCGCCACTTCACTGTTTTTTAACGTTCGCCAACGTTCACAAAGTCTAAAAAATCCCTTTAAATTCAAGTCAAATAGCCGTTTTAATGGTTTTCTTTGTTTTTTATTGTTCGTCATTGTTCAGGGTCTGATGTTCCCTCATTACAGGTAACCATTTTCGAGGGAACATTAAACCAAAATATTGAAGCTCGAATGAGGCTAAAACAATGGCAAAATCAATCCTCGTTTAAGCGATAAACAACTAAAAACCCTCAAACCGCAAAGCAAAGAATTTGCCAAAGCCGACTGCGGGATTATTGGATCACTATAATACGACAGGCAATTGTGCTATGTGGTGGTGATAAAAAAGGCAAGAAAGAACCTTTTATAAAACGATGATCGCCCTTGCAGAACAAACCTATGATGATTATCTCTCAATTTCAACAGGAGCAAAATAATGAGCGTAAACTTTAAAGACGTAATAGCAGCGCTTCCGGCGAAACAGCAAGCTTAAGTTAAAGAGATTGCGGATGAAATGCGGCAACGATATTCGGCTTTCTTCGGTGAAACGGTATGTGGAAGCGATGGGCGGTGTCTTAAACCTCTCGGTGAAACTGCCAACCGGAAAAACGGTATCGTTTAATTTGTGATGGTTGAATAATCAATAAGGGGGATAATATGCGACAGGTTACTGGTGATTTAACGACTTTTGCGGTCTATGTGGCAAAAATGATTTTTATTGTTGCAGGTATTCCTCTGCTGATACTTTTTGCCTTGGGTACGTTAAATAGTATTACGATTGGGGATATCCTCTCGGCAAAAGGAGCTTATTGGCTCATTTGTGGGGTCATTGCACTTTTCTGTGTGGTATCAAAAAAATTCTATTTCGCGTTCTTGATATGTCTGCCGTTCTTGTTGCTTTTCCTGTACTTTGGCGGCATTGACTATCTTGCCAATTGGCTTTACTAACTAATATTACGATTTAAATCTGAACCTCGCTCCCGCGAGGTTTTTTTATGGGAGAAATTTATGACTAGTACGGTTGTCGTAATGATTATTGATCTTGGAATGAATAATACACAATTCAGAAGTGCGATTGATAAAGCCCAACAGCGTGCGAAAAAATTTTCAACAGAAACTCAGCGTTATTTGAAAAAGCCAAAACCAGTGTTCATCAACAATTTTCAACTCGTGTGTTAACTCCGTTTCTGCAACCAGAACCGAAAGTCATCGAGAAAGTAGTGGAGAAAATCATAGAGAAGCCGGTTGAAAAAATCGTTTATCTGCCACGCAAACACCCACTGGACGATTTTGATTTCACACTGTTTATCAAATCGTTGGATTTAGCCACTTTTCACACAGAAAAGTTGAAAAAAGAGTGGGATGAACTGTTCGCCGCCTTAAAACTGCTAAACTACCGCAAGGCGTACAATATGAACGAACGGCTGCACGTCGCTAACTGGAACTTGCAGCGATATAAACCGCTGTTTGAAAAATTCAAAGCGGCACAACCGCACTTAGAGGGACTTGATTTGTTATGAGCCTAGGTTGTAAAGGTATGCTTTAAACCTCAGGTTGTTATTGCCAGATCCTATGAGACTTGATAATATTCAGTACATAAATGTGCTAATGAGGTTATCTTATGAGTGCATTTAGCTCTTTAACACACATATTTAGTAACATAGCTTACCTTCAGCGATTGGAGGTAGGCTTTTTGTGTTAGTTGAGCCTTACATAGGAGGAGCAAATGAAAGCATTAAAAACACCTGTAAAAGCGCGGTATTTAAGTCCTAAAGGCTATCTTAAAGATGTTGAACTCAATCGTAAAAATAACAATATTGACAGTGTAGTATTTATTCCACCTGAGATTGGAAAATCTGGGTTTGGGCGTTTCTTGGTTAAATATAAAATACCGGTATTGGTGAACAGATAATGAACGGCGAACCAATACAAAATGTACCTCAAGAAGTTGAGGGAAAAGACGAATTTATTAAAGACTTTTTCGTCTTACAGCAACAAGAAATTGCAGTTAAACGTGATGAACTTTTGGTTCGTAAAGACGAAATTCACTCTAATGAGAACATCGCTCTTGCCTCTATTGCTTCGCAAGAAAAAATTGAGTTAAAAAGCCGCGATGTATTTTTAAGTAACCAAAAAACCAAATTCCTTCTTTGGGGTGTTCTCGCAATCGTCATTGCCGTCGTTTTGATTTTTTCAATGAACTCAGGCAAGACAGAAATTGCGATGGAATTAATTAAAATCGGAGGAGCCGTACTTTTAGGCTACTTTGCCGGAGTTAATCGCGGGAAGGCTCAAATTTTAGAGAAGCAAAACCAACAACCACAAAATGATTAACTATATTCAATTTTGATATTCTCAAAGGCTGCCATTAGGTAGCCTTTTTGATTGGATTACTACCCCAAAACCGATGATCATCTAAGGAATTTAACATGAAACAAAAGGTGTCGATCTCTCGTTTGACTTGATAAAAACCGTGGCAACAACGGCGATTAAGGGATTATTTCATTGAAAAATCAACAGAAATTTGGTACGGTTTAGATATAGAGATGGTGAATAGGAGGTAATATGGAATACTTATTTTTTATGTTTCTAAAGCCGATCATTAAGTACACTGGTATTGTTCTACTTATGTGTGCGGTCATGTACGGCATAATGTTCCCCTTGCTAGATCTTCTCGTTGCGATATTGAATATTACTCCTAAAACACTGGCGAATATTTTATACACATTACTTGCTATCTTTGTGGTTTGGATGTTTGTACTTCAACTCAGAGATAAAGATAGTTGACTATTGCCCCGCATAAGCGGGGCTTTTGCATTAAGGCCACCAAGCGGTGGCTTTTTTATTGGGAGAAAATCATGGCGGGATCGTTAGGTGCATTAAACATTGCATTGGGTTTGGATAGCATCCACTTTATTAACGGCTTGGGCAAAGCGGAATATCAGGCGCAAAAATTTGCAAATCGCACACAAAAGTCATTAAATCAAGTTGAAAAAAGCCTAAAAAGTTTAGAAAAAGCCAGTCAATGGGCAACAAAGGGATTTATTGGAGCTAAAGGGCTTAGTGTGGGTAAGTCCCTTATTCAATACGCCGATGCTTATACTGAAATGAGTAACCGAATGAAATTGGTTACCTCAAGCTCAGTAGAAAGTGCGCGAGCAATGCAGGCAGTATTTGATATTTCAGCCCGAACAAGCCAAGCGGTGAGTGCTACCGCACAGGTCTATCAACGCTTTGCACAAAATGCACAGCAGCTAGGAATTAGTCAAGGGCAAGTTGCAGCACTGACCGATACCGTATCAAAAGCCGTTGCAATTTCAGGAGCTAGTGCAGCAAGTGCAGAGGCGGCATTAACACAATTTGGTCAAGCGTTGGCTTCCGGCGTATTTCGTGGGGATGAATTTAACGCTGTTATGGAGCAAACGCCGGAACTGACACAAACCTCGCAAGCCAATTATGCCAAAGTGCGGTCTGAATATGATGTGGCGAAAGCGGAAACCGCAGGCATTCAGGCAATACGTCAACAAATTGCGGCTTGAATATTTAAGTCTATTTGCTCAGAGAAATCTGCACCTTACTAAGTTGGAAGTTTGCTCCAACTTTTGGGGTGCAGATTCATAGCAGTTCATTGATCTTATTGCGATATTATGCCTTTTACGGCATGATCGCGTCTTGATCTTCGCCTTCTTTTTCTATTTTTGGTGGTAGCATATGCTCCCGTCTCAAGCCTAAATCAAATGCCAACGAAGTGGCGATATAGATTGAGGAGTAAGTTCCAAAACCAATCCCGACTAATAGCGCCAATGAGAAGTTATGGATACTTGATCCGCCAAAAATATATAGCGCCAAGACCACGACCAATGTGGTAGCGGAGGTCATCAAGGTTCTGGCAAGCGTTTGTGTTAGAGAAATATCAATAATTTCTACCGCTGGAATACGGCGGATTTTACGAAAGTTTTCGCGGATTCGGTCAAATACCACGATACTATCATTCAGTGAGTAACCGATAACCGATAAAATCGCAGCGACAAAAGTAAGGTCGATCTCTACCTGTAATGCCGCAAATACGCCCAGTGTCACAATAACATCATGCGCCAATGCCAAGATAGCGCCAGTTCCCAAGCGCCATTCAAAGCGCAATCCAACATATAGCAATAGCATGATTAAGGTTGCCAACGTGGCATAAATTGCGGCTTCAGTCAGCTCTTTGCCGACATTCGGTCCAACGAACTCAATACTGTTGACAGTTGCTTGTGCATCAATGCCGTGTAGGATATTGATTATTTTCGGTCCGATGGTGGTATCGCCGTCTGCGGACGGTAAACGGATCATCACATCTCGTGTGCCGCCGGAAGCCTGCACAATCGCACTAGTAAACTCATTTTCCGCCAACACAGACCGCACTTTCGGCAAATCGGCAGGTTGCGAGAACGTTGCCTCAATCACTGTACCGCCGGTGAAATCTAATCCCCAGTTAAATCCTTTGGTGATCACAAAAAACAGCGATATGGCAACTACAGCTACCGAAAAAATATAGCCCAAAGGGCGATATTTCATAAACGGCACAACTTTGCGTGCCAATTTAACGCCATTTTCGATTTCTATCGTTTGTTTTGCTTTTACATTCACAATTCAATCCTCACCACTAAATCGATAATTTGTTAATGCGCTTGCCACCATAAAGGAAATTGACAATCGCACGTGTTCCGGTAATCGCGGTAAACATCGAGATTGCAACCCCTAATGACAACGTAATAGCAAAACCTTTAACCGGGCCGGTTCCAACTGCATATAGAATAATCGCAGTCAAAATAGTGGTTAAGTTCGCATCAAAAATACTGCTAAATGCACCGTTATAGCCTTCATGAATCGCTTGCTGTACCGTGCGCCCGTTGCGTAACTCTTCTTTTATTCGTTCAAAAATCAAAACGTTAGCATCAACTGACATACCAACAGCCAAGACGATTCCGGCAATGCCCGGCATGGTCAACGTCGCCCCCGGCAACAAAGAGAGTACTCCGATTAACAGCACGATATTCAGTACCAAAGCAATGTTAGCGATAATCCCGAATTTACGATAGACCACAATCATGAACAAAATGGTAAACAGCAAGCCATAAGCGCTGGCTTCCATACCTTGTGCGATATTCTGCGCCCCTAATGACGGTCCGATTGTCCGCTCTTCCACAATTTGAATAGGGGCAATCAAGGCACCGGCACGCAACAACACCGAAAGGTTTAATGCTTCCGCCGGGCTGTCAATGCCACTGATGCGGAAACGGCTGCCTAGGCGGTCATTAATCGTTGCGACGTTGATCACTTCTTCGTGTTTCTCAAGAATCGGCGTGCCTTTATCGTCTAAGCGACCACTCTCTTTATATTCGCTATATAGCGTCGCCATCGGTTTACCGATTGCATCACGAGTAGCTGCTGCCATCAGATTGCCACCCTCACTGTCAAGGGTGATATTCACTTCTGGTCGTCCGGTAGTATGATCGCTGCCTGAAGTTGCACCAGTGATATGTTCGCCGCCCAGAATCACACGGCGGTATAACACCACCGGACGCCCTTCACGATCATTTTTCACTTCGGAATCAGATGGTACTAAGCCACGCGCAGCGGCATCAGCGCTGGCATTGGTATTCACCAAACGAAACTCTAATGTTGCTGTCGCGCCCAGGATTTCTTTGGCACGCGCAGTATCCTGCACCCCCGGCAATTCGATCACGATACGTTCGGCACCTTGGCGCTGCACTATAGGCTCAGCAACGCCCAACTCTTCAACCCGTTTACGCAAAATCGTTAAATTTTGCTCAATCGCATGCTCACGCACCTGTGCCAAATCAGCTTCGGTCATATTCACGGTCAACAGGTTGCCGTTGCTTGTTACCGTTAAATCTGGATTACTACGCCGAATCAAACTTTGCGCTTCTGAAGCCTGCGCCTGCTCACCTAAGGTGACAATAGTCGAATAGTTGTCGCCAGTACGAATATTACTATAAGGAATTCGAGCTTTACGCAGTTCAGTACGCAACATATCTTGTCGTTGTGTTTCCAGCTTCTCAAGTGCGGTATTCATATCGACTTGCATCAAGAAGCGCACACCGCCACGTAAATCTAAGCCGAGTTTCATTGGGCTGCCGCCAATCGCCTCCAGCCACCCCGGCGTTGCCGGTGCTAAATTCAAGGCAACGGAATAGCTGCTGCCTAAGCTTTCAGCTAATTTGTCTTTCGCTAACAATTGCTCGTCAGTATTGCCGAATTTTGCCAACACCGAGCCGTTTTCTAGTTGCAAAGATTTAACCGGCAGTTGATTTTGCTGTAGAACTTGTTGAACTTGTTGATAAGTGGTGTTGTCCGCCTGCTGTCCGCGCGTTCCGGAAATCTGCACCGCAGGATCTTCACCATAAAGATTTGGAAGAGCATATAAAATGCCGATGGCGACCAAAATGATCACCATCAGATTCTTCCATAAAGGGAAACGATTTAACACAATTAATACCCTTTTTAATGGTATGGAAGAGAAAAATTACAGCGACTTCATTGAACCTTTCGGAAGAACGGCAACAACGAAATCTCTTTTGATTGTCACTTCAGTTGTGTCGTTTAATGCGATCACAATATAATCATTTTCTGCTGAAGTTTTGGTAATTTTACCGATTAAACCACCGCTAGTTAACACCTCTTCGCCTTTTGCCAGAGATGCCATCAAATTACGGTGTTCTTTATTGCGCTTGGCTTGCGGGCGGAAAATCATAAAATAAAAAATTAAGGCAAAAATGACCAAAATAAAGATCATTTGCATTCCACCACCTTGTTGAGCGTCCATTTCTTATCCTTCTAAAGTTAATTGAAAAAATCGAGTGAATAAAACTTAGCGGACACCGCTGTCTTGATTTCTGGCTAGCCGTGTCCGTTTTTAAGCCTGCTAAAAATAGCATAAAAAAGCCTTAAAGTGAAAAGCTTCTTCGTTGCCAGCCCTATTTTACTTCGCTAAAGGCATGATATTGATTCAACGGCGGCACCGGCTTGCCGATTCTGGCATAAAATTGTTCAACAAACTGTTCTAATTCGCCTTTTTCAATCGCTTCGCGCAGTTGTGCCATCAACCGTTGATAGTAGCGTAAATTATGAATCGTATTTAATCTTGCACCCAAAATCTCACCGCACTTATCCAAATGATACAAATAGGCTTTGCTGTAGTGTTTACAAGTATAACAATCGCATTCCGCTTCCAACGGTGAGGTATCATCACGGTATTTGGCATTACGGATTTTGATGACGCCATCGGCGGTAAACAAATGTCCGTTGCGTGCATTACGGGTCGGCATCACGCAATCGAACATATCGATCCCACGTCGCACGCCTTCTACCAAATCTTCCGGCTTGCCGACGCCCATCAGATAACGTGGTTTGTCTTGTGGAATTTGTGGACAAACGTATTCCAAAATTCGGTGCATATCTTCTTTCGGCTCGCCAACCGCCAGACCGCCAACCGCATAGCCGTCGAAACCGATATCAACCAAGCCTTCGACCGAGACTTTGCGCAACTCTTCATACACACCGCCTTGAATGATCCCGAACAGTGCATTTTTATTGCCTAATTCATCAAAGCGATCACGGCTACGTTTTGCCCAACGTAGCGACATTTCCATCGAGTTTTTGGCGTAATCAAAATCCGCCGGATACGGCGTGCACTCATCGAAAATCATCACAATATCCGATCCCAGATCATATTGAATTTCCATGGATTTTTCCGGTGACAAGAAAATTCTTTCGCCGTTGATCGGGTTACGGAAATGCACGCCCTCTTCTTTGATTTTGCGAATATCGCCCAAACTGAACACCTGAAAACCACCGGAATCGGTCAAAATCGGCCCGTGCCACTGCATAAAATCATGCAAATCACCGTGCAATTTCATCACCTCTTGCCCTGGACGCAGCCATAAATGGAAGGTGTTGCCCAATAAAATTTGTGCCCCAGTCGCCTTGACTTCTTCCGGCGTCATGCCTTTGACCGTGCCATAAGTACCGACCGGCATAAACGCCGGTGTTTCAACACTAAACTCGCCCTGCGGACGTTGAAATGTCAGTCGTCCGCGTCTGGCACGTCCGTCAGTTTGATGTAATTCATATTTCATTTTTGCTCCTTCAACGGAAAAACAGTCCGAAGATATTGATTAAACAGGAAAGTGCGGTTATCCGTACTCTCCTCTCTTACTTATTCTAATCCTTTTACCATTGGATTTTTGCTGATAAACATCGCATCGCCATAACTAAAAAAGCGATACCGCTCGGCAACCGCACTTTGATAGGCACGCATCGTGTTTTGATAACCGGCGAAAGCGGACACCAACATCACCAAGGTCGATTCCGGCAAATGGAAATTGGTGATCAGGGCATCAACCACGCGAAACGGCTTGCCCGGATACAGAAAAATGGTGGTGTCGGAAAAATAGGGGGCAAGCAAGTGCGGTTCATCCTTCTCCGCTGCCGCCAATGCCGCACTTTCAATCGAGCGTACTGAGGTTGTGCCGACCGCAATCACCCGCTTGCCTGCGGCTTTAGTCGCCAAAATCGCCTCTACCGTCTGCTCACCGACTTCCACATATTCGGCGTGCATATGGTGATCTTCCACTTTCTCTACTCGCACCGGCTGAAAAGTGCCCGCACCGACGTGCAGTGTGACAAAGGTAAAATTCACGCCTTTTTCAGTTAATTGTTGCAACAATGCCTGATCAAAATGCAACCCGGCAGTCGGCGCCGCCACTGCGCCTGGCACTTGGTTATACACGGTTTGATAACGCTCCTGATCCATTTCTTCATCAGGACGATCAATATACGGCGGCAACGGAATATGCCCGATTTGCTGTAAAACCGCCAACAATGGCGCCTCGCCAACCACTTCCAGCTCGAACAACGTATCGTGACGAGCCTTCATCACAAACAGAATGCCGTTGCCTGCGCCCAGCTTGTCTTCGCCCAATATGATCTGTGAACCGGCTTGCGGTGCTTTCGAGGCACGAACGTGCGCTAAACAGCTTTTTTCGCTCAACACCCGCTCAACCAACACTTCCAACTTGCCGCCGCTGGCTTTACGCCCGAACATCCGCGCCGGAATCACCCGCGTATTGTTAAACACCAACAAATCCCCGGCGTTCACCAAATCCAGCACATCAGCAAATTGACGATGTTGCAACTCGCCGGTCTCCCCGTTCAAACACAACAAACGACTGCTAGTGCGCTGCGCTTTCGGATAGCGCGCGATCAACTCGTCCGGCAACTCAAAATGAAAATCTGAAACTTGCATTGATCTTAACTCATTTCTCAATATCTAACTAAAATAAATGCTGTAGTCTATTGCCTGTTAAGACTGATAGCAAGATGAAATCTTGTAAATGTATAACGCTCCCCAAAAACAAAGGCTGTTTTATCCCTAAAGCAGCCTTTATCACGCTACGATGCCCACTATGGCTCACCGTACTTTCTGCACCTCTCCGGTTTCTGCTCGGTACTTCTACCCCGTCCTTAGCGACGCTTCAACACCAGCTTCTCCCCCTTCGCATTGTTTATCTCTATCTGTGCCGGTGCTCGGTTCTTCTTATGTAAAATCCCTATATAGTTCC